>DATDNN010000227.1:0-6488 GCA_036518255.1 Allosphingosinicella sp.
TTGTGCCTACGGAGCCCAGAGCGCGGGCGCGGACGATCTGGTTCGACGAATATGCCGATACCTTGCTGGGGGCATGCGGAGGAAAGATGTTCTTCAACCGGATCGTGGCGCCGGTCTTTCTGAAGCGTGAGGGCGATTTGGCGGCGGCGGACGCGGCTGAATGCAACGAGCTGCCGCCCTTGCTCGATTATCTGGAGAGCGTCATTCCGGAGAGCGGCTTCCTCGTCGAAGACCGGCTGACGCTGGCCGACATCGCGGTGGCGAGCCCCTTCGCCAATTTCCGCCTCCTCGGCCTGAAACTCGATCCGGCGCGCTGGCCGAAGACACTAGCTTATGCCGACGCCATTCTCGCCCGGCCGAGCTACAAGCCGTGGGTAGAAAAGGAAGCGGCATTTCTGGCGAAGACAGCGGCCTAATCGGAGCTCATCACCCTCCCGCTCCAGACAGGAGGGGCGAGTTGCTAACCCAGGCCGGTCAAAGCGGTCTCCGGGAGTGGCTGGGGGGCTGGGTTTAAGAAGGCGCGAATGGCTTCGACGGTTTTCGCGGCGGCGGGTTCGCGGCTCAGGGGGATGTGGCTGTCGGTATCGAGGGTGATGAGAGAGGCGTCCTTGATGGCCGAGGCGAGTTCGACGCCCATAGCGGGGGAGACGCGTTGATCGCCCCGCGAATGGAGGACGAGAGTGGGTGCCTTCACCTGCGCGAGGCGATGGCGGACGTCGATGCGCGAGAAGACTTCCAGAAAGCGGACGGCATTTTCGGGACTGGCGGTCTTGCGTTGGAAATCGTTGAAGAAATCCATCTCCTCCGTCGTTGCGGAGGGAATGAAGGTCTGGGTGAAGAGCTGGCGATAGACGGGATTGTCGGAGCCCCAGCCGTGGCGGGCGAGGGTGGTGATCGCCTCCCGCTGCGCCCGCTCCGCCGCATCCGCCGTGTGGCGCCAGCCCGCCGCATAGCCCCCAAGAAGGATGAGGTGGCTCACCCGGTGGGGGTGGCGGGCGGCATATTCGATCGAGACCGCGCAGCCCTGGCTGATGCCAAGGAGGGGGAAGCGGCCGAGGCCGAGATGGTCGGCGACGGTTTCGAGATCGCGGACGAAGGCGTCGAAGGAAATGTCCTTTGCATTCCAATCGGAGAGGCCGTTGCCGCGTTCGTCATAGCGGACGAAGGTGTGGCCTTGCGAAAGATCGGCGAAGAGGCGGCTCCAGATCGGGCCGGTCCAATCGAGTTCCAGATGGTTGAGCCAGTTGGCGGCCTTGACGAGCGGCGGGCCTGAGCCGGTGGAGGCATAAGCGATGCGGACGCCATCGGGCGCGAAGCAGTAGCGGACATGCTGGGCGACGTGTGGGGCTTCGCGTGGGTGAGCCGAAGGGGAGATGGTGAGCGGACCGGCCCCATCGCCGCCGAGCTGTTGGGCTTCCTCGGCGAAGCGGCTGCGCTGTTCCGGCGCGAGGAGGGGCGAGGCGCCGGCGCGGGCGAGGAATGCGGCGCGCAAGGCGTCGATCTTCGCCCGCTCGGCCGCGAGCCAGGCGGCGTAGCTGTCGAGGCCTGCGAGATCGAGCCCGGCGAGCGAGGGCTCCATCGCCAATTCGGCAAAAGCCAATAGCCGCGCCGCATCGAGCGCTTCGAAATGGCGTAGGGCATCGGCAAGATCGCCAACATCGGTGAGGATCGTTTCGGCCCTTAATTCCACCCGCTCGCGATCGGCGTGGAGGAGGTCGGCGAAAGTGCAGAGCATGTTGCGGATCTTAGTGAGGGACCAGCGGAGCGCGGCGCGGGGATCGTCGGGTATGTCGAAGAAGAGCTCGCAGAGGCGCTCGCGCCGGACCGGCTTGCGGCAGAGGAGAAGATAGACGAAAAGCGCGCGCGTCTTGCGGGAGCTGGGGAGCGGCAGGATATGCCGCCCTTCCAAGAGCGTCAGTTCGCCGATCAACGTGACTTTGAGCGCGAACGCGCTTTCCTTCCGTGCACCGTTCATGAAAGCTCCCTTGCCGTCGCGGCCTATTTCTACGCCTTCCAATCCAAATTCAACGCCGTTTCAAACGGTTAGGACAACGCGTTCCGCCTATAAGGCAGGCTGTCCCCCCAACCCCTGACGAAAGGAGCGGATGATGAGCCGTAATGCCGTGATCTGGAGCTGTATCCTCGCGATCCAGCTGAGCCTTGTGCCGCAGGTGCTGTTCATGTGAGAGGTGAAGCCCCCAGCGGCGGCGGGAGCGGGCGCCGCCGCCCGAGGTGCAACGTTGGATTTGGGATTTGCGGAATCCTGATGTATCGAAGGAGGATAGCGTCAGGGGCTTCGCGATGGACGTCAACAGGTTCCAGGGACTGATCGCCATCCAGCGGGCCGCCGCCGCGGCCGGAGGGGATCTCAAGCGCGTCATGCAGGCGATCGTAGAGGACCGGCGGGCCATGCCGCAGGCGACCGGTACCGTCGTCGAACTCCGCGACAGCGACCAGCTTTATTATGCCGCGGCGAGCGGCACGTCGGCGAACCTTGTCGGCCTGCGCCTGCCGCTCAACGCCAGCCTGTCGGGCATGAGCATTCTCACCGGCCAGCCGCTTTACTGCGCGGATTCGGAGGAGGATTCGCGGGTCAACAAGGCGGCGTGCCGGAAGGTGGGCCTCCGTTCGATGATCGTGGTGCCGATCCCGCACCGGGGCCAAACCGTCGGTGTGCTCAAATATTATTCGGATGCGCCCGCCGCCTTCGGTGATGAGGATATGGCGATCGCCCATTTGCTGGTCGGCCCGCTCGCGGTGGGCTTCAGCAGCGTCGGCGAGGCTGATGCGCAGCGGGCACGGGCGGAGTTGCAGGAGCTTATTCGGCTGAAGGAAGAACTGGTCTCGACCGTGAGCCACGAGCTTCGCACGCCGCTCACCGCGATCGCGGGATCGCTGGGGCTGCTCAGCAACGGCGTGGCCGGCGCGCTGCCGGACAAGGCGCAGTCGCTCGTGGGGCTGGCGGCGAAGAATGCCGAGCGGCTGACGCGGCTCGTCAACGATCTGCTCGACGTCGACAAGCTCGATTCGGGGCGGGCGGAATTCCAGCTGCGCGACATCGATCTGTGCGAGCTGGTGCGGGAAGCGGCGGAGCAGAACGGGCCTTATGCCGAGAAATTCGGGGCAAGGCTGGTGCTCAATGTGCCCCCGACGCCTGTGAGGGTGCACACGGATGGGGACAGGATCCTGCAGGCGATCACCAATCTGGTTTCCAATGCCGCCAAATTCTCGCCAAAAGGCGGAGAAGTGCGGATCGATCTGCGGATCGTTCCGGAAGGCGCGCGCATCCGGGTGAGCGATCAGGGGCCGGGCGTTCCCGACGCCTTCCGCAAGCGGCTGTTCGAGCGGTTTGCCCAGGCCGAGGCAGGGGCGGAAAAGCCTAATCAGCCGGGCACGGGCCTCGGCCTCGCCATTACCAAGAGCATCGTCGAGCATCTCGGCGGATCGATCGCGCTCGATGCCGCTTACCGGGAGGGCGCGGCGTTCGAGATCACCCTGCCGGTGGCCCTCGCAGCGGACGGTGAAGCGACCATCGCGGCCTGAGGCGGGAACATAAGCGGGCAGCGGGCTTTTCCACACGACCGGTTTGACGGGGCGATAAGGAGGCGGGGACAGGTGCTGGATCTAACGGGCGTGTCCTTCATGGACATTCTGCCCTTCATCGCCATCGGTTTCGCCGCGCAGATCGTCGACGGGGCGCTCGGCATGGCGTTCGGGCTGATTTCGAGCACCTTGCTCATCAGCATCGGCGTGCCGCCCGCCGTGGCCTCGGCCCGCGTGCATGCGGTGGAATGCTTCACGACCGGCGTGTCCGGGATCAGCCATATCCTGCACCGCAATGTCGACTGGCGGCTGTTCGCGCGGATCGTCATTCCAGGCGTGATCGGAGGCATATTGGGCGCTTATGTGCTGACCCGGATTCCGGCGGGGACGGCGCGGCCGTTCGTGCTCGGCTATCTCGCGCTCGTCGCCTTCTATCTGTTCTGGCGCGCGGTGCGGCACGAGCATGAGGAGAAGCATCCGAAAGTCGTCGAACCGCTGGGCCTCGTCGGCGGCTTCCTCGACGCGGCGGGCGGCGGTGGATGGGGGCCGATCGTGACCTCTAACCTGCTCGTCCAGGGCGCCGCGCCGCGCAAGGTGATCGGCACGGTCAATACATCCGAATTCTTCCTGACAATGACGGTGTCGGTGACCTTCCTCGCGACCCTAGGCCTCGAGGGGATCGGCGCGGCGACGATCGGGCTGCTGATCGGCGGCATCCTCGCCGCGCCGCTCGGCGCGTTCGCGGCGAAATGGATCCCGCCGCGCGCACTGCTGCTGCTCGTCAGCCTCGTCCTGATCGCGACCAGCGTGTACGGCATCTACCGCGCCTTGCAATAAGGCCGCCTGGAAGGGAGAGCGCCCCTTAGCGCATGCTTCTGCCAAGAGGCGCTGGTCCATAGCGCTTCCAAATATGCAAGAAAAGAACCTATCTGGGAAATAGCTCTTGACAGCGTCACGCTCCTTTGGTACATAACGGGAACGCTGAAGAAATGTAACTGAACGGGCCGGGCGAGGGATCGCGCCGGCCCTTTTCATTGGAGCGGGCGAATGGCGAAGCGAGTGACGCGGGGGCGGCGCGGTCCGCAGGTGCAGGAGGAGCGGGTCGAAGGGTGGACGCCGGAGAAACGGGACGCATTCCTCGCCCACCTCGCCGCGACCTGCAACATCGCCGCATCCTGCCGCGAAGTGGGAATGTCGGAACAGGGGCTCTACAAATTGAAGATGCGCGACGCGAACTTTCGCGCGGATTTCGAGGCGGCGGTGGCCGAAGGCTATTCGCGGCTGGAGCTGTTGATGATGGAGCGGGCGATGAACGGCACCCGCAAGCCGGTGCTTCACGGCGGCAAGATCGTTACCGAGATCGTCGAATATTCCGACCGGGTGGCGATGTCGATGCTCGCCGCCCATCGCGACACGGCGATGCGCGGGCGGGAGGTGATCAGCCGCCGCGACGAGGATCCGGAAAAGGCACTGGAGGCCTTCATGGCGCTGCTCAGCGACATGAACAAGCGGATGGGCGGCGAGGGGTGATCCGGATTCCGGAGGGCGCATCCAAGATCGAGCTGCTGGCCGCGCTCCCCCTGAAGGAGCGGATCCGGCGGTTGACCGGCATCGACGGCAGGACGCTGCAAAAATTGCTTCGCGAATGGCGGCTGTGGGCGCGCGACGGCCAGACGCCGCCGGATGGGGATTGGCGGACCTGGCTGATCCTCGCCGGGCGCGGCTTCGGCAAGACGCGGACGGGATCGGAATGGGTGAAAAGCCTCGCGGGCGCCTGGCCGGGCGCGCGCATCGCGCTGATCGGGGCGACCATCGCCGAAACGCGCGCCGTGATGGTGGAGGGGCCGAGCGGGCTCCTGTCCGTATGCGACGCGGATTTCTACCCGAAATGGGAGCCCTCGCTCGGGCGGCTCAGCTTTCCGAGCGGGGCGCAGGCCCTGCTCTATTCGGCGGCGGAGCCCGATGCCTTGCGCGGGCCGCAGCATCATTTCGCCTGGTGCGACGAATTCGCCAAATGGGCCTATCCGCAGGCGGCGTGGGACAATCTGAGCCTGGGCCTGCGCCTCGGATCGCAGCCGCGCGCGCTGGTGACGACGACACCGCGCCCGCTGCCGATCCTGAAGCGGCTCTTAAAGGATCCGTCCACCTGCATGACGCGGGGGCGGACGGGCGACAATCTGATGCTCGCCGAGAGCTTCGTCGTGGCGGTGACGGACGCTTATGGCGGAACGCGGCTCGGGCGGCAGGAACTGGAAGGGGAGCTGATCGAGGATGTCGAGGGCGCATTGTGGCCGCGCGGCCTGATCGAGCGGTGCCGCGTGGCGGGGCCGGTGTCCGAACTGGCGCGCGTGGTGATCGGCGTCGATCCGCCCGCCTCGGCCGGGGGCGATGCCTGCGGGATCGTGGCGGCGGGGCTGGGGACGGACGGCTGCGGCTATGTGCTGGGCGATGCGAGCGTCGCGGGGCTGAGCCCGGAAGGCTGGGCCCGCGCGGTGGCGGAGGCCGCCGAAACCTATGGCGCCGACCGTGTGATCGCCGAGGCCAATAATGGCGGGCAGATGGTGGAAAGCGTGCTGCGCGCGGTGAAAGCGGCGCTGCCGATCACCCTGGTGCATGCGAGCCGGGGCAAGACGGCGCGCGCCGAGCCGGTGGCGGCCCTGTTCGAGAAGAAAAGGGCATGGTTCATGGGCGCGTTCCGGGAGCTTGAGGATGAACTGGCGGGATTGACGACCGGCGGCGGCTATGAAGGGCCGGGGCGATCGCCGGACCGGGCGGATGCGATGGTGTGGGCGATGACGGAATTGATGCTGGGGAAATCCCACGCTCGACCAGGACTAAGATTGCTGTAGCCATGCCACTGCGAATCGTGGTTTATAGGATGCAGAGAATTTGTGGAGTTTCGCGACCCCTTAAATTTGACACATTATATGCTATATGAGCAGTAC
>DATDNN010000228.1:0-5710 GCA_036518255.1 Allosphingosinicella sp.
GGGCACGATCTTGGCGATCTCTGCCACGACTTCCAGAAAATCGCGGCCCGATTTGTGGATGAGCGACGGGTTGGTGGTGACACCGTCGAGGAGACCGGTGTCGGCCATTTCCTTGATGTCGTTGATGTCCGCGGTGTCGACGAAGAACTTCATGGGAAAGGCCCCGAATCGTGGATGAAGAAGGATCGGCGCGGCTATAGCGCGGCGGCCGCGCCGCGCCGATTCCTAAGACGCTTCTGATATCCGGCAAAGCGCGGATCAGCGGTTGATCACCTCATAATCGCAATAGAGGTAGGTCACATTCTTTTCCATGATGGTGAGGTTGAGCTTCACGCTCTCAAGAGCACCGAACCGAACCTTGTCGCCGCCGTCCCATTCGCAGCTGTCATAATCGTCATAATCGCTGTCGCTGCATTTCCCCTTCGGCATCGCCTGGCTGAAGGCGGCGAGATAGCGGCCCGGCATGCCCGGCAGGCGGAAGATGATCTGCGAAATGCGATCGTTGATGATCGTTGTCTCCGCCGACAGAGGCTTAGCACCCAGAATGTTGAGGCTGGACGTGTCGTAATTATATTTGTCCGAACAGCCCCAAACGCAGTTGCTGGTGTCCACTTTGCCCGTTTGCGGAAGCCTGCCGATCAGGGCTTCGGCGGCAGAAAGATCCGCAGGACAGGCCTGGCCCCAAGCCGGACCGTTTGCCGCTGTGAGAGCGGCGATCGCGATGCACGCATTGATTTTACGCATTAACAAAACCCCTTTGCTCGTTATTAGCCCTGTTGGCATTCGCCCTCGCCGCAGGCAAGCCCGACCGCGCCGCCGCTGTTCCAAATCGGATCAACTAGCAGTTTCATAGAAAATCGCGCGGAGGCTCCTCTGATGGCCCATCGGCATTACCTTGGCGGAACGTTTCCAAGGGCTTGTCGTTTGTCACATGCCAAAACCCTGGCCCCTTCCGGCTTTTTTCCCCGCCGGATTTCGCCGCCTTTGGTTCAAAGAGGAAAATGGGAGACACAGTATGAAAAAGTCCGTGATTGCCATCTGTGCGGCAAGCGCGCTGTCCCTCGGCGCATGCAGCACCACCGAAACCGCCGCCAATGACGAAACGCTTCAGTCCGCAGGTACAGGTGCCGTCATCGGCGCCGCCGCGGGCGCTGGCCTGGGCGCCGTTGTTGGAGGTCTGAGCCCGATCGAAGGCGCGGTGATCGGCGCGGCTGTCGGCGGCCTTGCCGGCGCCATCTGGGCCGATCGCGACGGCGACGGCCGTGCAGACGGCTATTACCAGAACGGCACTTATTATGAAGGCCGTCCGCCCGCGACCGCGACGCAGCCGGTCTATCAGGCTCCGGCGCCCTCCACGACGACGAGCACCTCCGGTGAGCGCGGCTGATAGGAAAGACATGAGTATAAAAACTCGCACCGGCCGGGTCTGCCGGCCGGTGCATCTTTCCATACGCTCGGCCTTTCTCGCAACGGCCATCGCCTTCACGGTGTTGCCGACCGCCGCGCACGCGGAAAGCCGACCCGCTCTTTCCGAAGCCGAAGTCCGGGTCGCCCTTCAGGACGAGGGCGGCAAGAAGGATGTTCGCGCTTTCTATAAGGCCCGCGACTATCGCCCGCTCTGGGTCAGCGGCACCGTGCTGCGCCCCGAGGCGAACCGGCTGCTTCAACTGATCGAGAGTGCTGATCTCGATGGCCTCAATCCCCGCGACTATGATCCTAAGGATCTCGCCCAGGCGATGATCGAGGCGCGTTCCGGCTCGGCCGAAAAGCTCGCTGAAGCCGAAATGAAATTGTCCCGCGCGCTGGCTGACTATGCGCGCGATGTCGCCCGACCCGGCAAGGTTGACATGCTCTATGTCGACAAGGAATTGGCTCCGAAGCCCCTCGACCGCAAGGCCGTGCTCGATGCCGCCGCGGCAGCGCCCTCGCTTAAAGCCTTTCTCGACAGTTATGGCTGGATGAACCCGGCCTACGGCAAGCTCCGCACCGCCTTCCAAGCTAATATCGCGACGCTCGCCGAGCAGCAGCGCCAGACGCTCCGCCTAAACCTCGAACGCCTTCGCGCTCTGCCCGCCAATCCCGGCAAACGCTATGTTCTCGTCGACGCGGCCGCCGCCCGTTTGTGGCTTTACGATAATGACCGCCCGATCGATTCGATGAAGGTCATCGTCGGCAAGGAAGCCCAGCAGACGCCGATGATGGCGGGCTTCATCCGTTACGCGATGGTCAATCCCTATTGGAACGTACCGCCCGATCTCGTCGCCGAACGCATTGCGCCCAACGTGCTCGACCAAGGGCTCTCCTATCTTGATGAGAAAGGCTATCAAATCTTATCGGACTGGTCGGACACTGCCGTCCCTCTTGATCCTGCCTTGCTCGACTGGCGGGCGATCGCGGCCGGGCGTCAACAGGTGCGCGTCCGCCAGCTTCCCGGCCCCGCCAATGCGATGGGCCGTATGAAGTTCATGTTCCCCAATCCGCTTGGCGTCTATCTGCACGACACGCCGGACAAGAGCCTTTTCAATGGTGGCGACCGGCGGCACAGCGCCGGCTGCGTCCGGGTGGAAGACGCCCCCCGCCTCGCCCGCTGGCTGTTCGGAAAGCCGGTGAGAGCGCCCTCGACGGCGCCCGAGCAGCAGGTGAACCTGCCAAGCCCCGTGCCGGTCTACATCACCTATCTGACGGCCGCACCGGAAGGAAACCGCATCGCCTTCCGCGAGGATATCTACCACCGCGACGGCATAAGCTTCGCCGCAGCGTCGGGCCGCAGCAGCGCGGGACGCTGAAACGCGATAAAGGGCTCGACGTATCGCCGCTTTTGACGGCACAAGCGCGCGCATGCTCTACCTCGCCCTGAAAGCCGCTTTGTCGGGCCTCGTCATCGCCATCGTGTCGGAAGTCGCCAAACGTAGCCCAGGCTTCGGCGCGCTCATCGCCTCGCTGCCGCTCGTATCGGTGCTCGGCATGATATGGCTCTGGCACGATACCAGGGACGCCGCCCGCCTCGCCACCCATGCCGGGGCGACGTTCTGGTTCGTGCTCCCGTCGCTGCCGATGTTCCTCCTCATTCCCTTCCTCTTGCGCAGCGGCATGAACTTCTGGCTCGCCCTCCTCGCAGGCTGCGCCCTCACCGTGGCGCTATATCTTCTCATGGTGACGGCAGGCGCCAGGCTGGGATTGCGGCTTTGACACTATGACCCTCGATTCCTTACCCGCCCCAAATCACGGTATCGCCTTCCGGGATGCGGTGCGCGTCTGGATCAGGATCGCGGCCCTGAGTTTCGGCGGCCCCGCCGGGCAGATCGCCGTCATGCACCGCATCCTTGTCGAGGAGAAGCGCTGGATCGGCGAGGAGCGCTTCCTGCACGCACTCAACTATTGCATGCTTCTCCCCGGACCCGAGGCGCAGCAGCTCGCCACCTATATCGGCTGGCTGCTCCACAAGACGAAGGGCGGCCTGGTGGCAGGCACGCTTTTCATCCTTCCCGGTTTCGCGGCCATCATGGCCTTGTCGTGGCTTTATGCCATCTTCGGGAATGCCCCGCCCGTGGCAGCCCTGTTCTTCGGGTTGAAGGCGGCGGTTCTCGCCCTCGTGCTCGATGCGGCGCGGCGCATCGGCGGCAGAGCGCTTCGAACCGGCCCGCTTCGCCTTATCGCCGCTTCCGCCTTCATCGCCCTTTTCTTCTTTGCCGTGCCTTTTCCGCTGATCCTGCTGGCCGCGGCTCTCATCGGCTATGGCGTGCAGCGCGCCGGTCTCGTCGCCGCGGAGCGCTCAGCGCCCGCGCGGCCGGATGATGCCGCTCTCATCGAACAAAGCGTACTCGGCGACCACGTCCCGCTCCATGCCCGCCCAAACCTCCGGTCCTCACTGCGCCTTTCCGCCCCTCTGCTCCTCCTCTGGCTGGCTCCGGTTGCGGGGCTGCACATCGTCCTCGGGCCGTCCAACGTCTATACGGAGATCGCTGCCTTCTTCTCGAAGATGGCGGTCGCCACGTTCGGCGGCGCCTATGCTGTACTCGCTTATGTCGCGCAGCAGGCGGTGCACTTTTATGGCTGGCTGTCGCCGGGCGAGATGCTGGACGGCCTCGGGATGGCGGAGACCACGCCCGGCCCGCTCATCATGGTCACGCAGTTCGTGGGCTTCATGGGCGCCTACCGGCAAGCCGGCGGGCTCGATCCGCTCGTCGCGGGAACATTAGGCGGCATCCTGACGACCTGGGTGACCTTCGTCCCCTGCTTCCTCTGGATCTTTCTCGGCGCCCCTTATGCCGAAAGGCTGCGGGAAAGCCGGGCCCTGTCGGCGGCGCTCGGCGCCATCGGCGCAGCGGTGGCCGGGACGATCCTGAACCTCGCGCTCTGGTTCGCGCTCCATAGCCTGTTTCGAACCGTCCGTCCGGTCGACGCCGCCCCCTTTCATTTCGATGTGCCGGTCCTCGCGAGCCTCGATCTTCCCGCTTTCCTGCTCGCGGCGGCGGCCGTTATCGCCGTGTTGCGCTTCCGGCTGGGCCCGCAATGGGTGCTGGCCGGCTGCGCACTCGCCGGTTTCGCCCATAAGGCGTCAGCTTTCCTCTAGAGGTGCTTGCGCAAGAGCGCGGCGAGTGCGAAGCCGCGTTATCGATTGTGCGGGCAGGCGCTGGGGGAATTCTTGAATAGTAAAGTTGTGCGTCATTCCATCGTCGGCGATCGGGCGCCGCTCTTCTGGCTCGGTTGCCTCGCGATTGCGGTCGGAGTCGCGCTGCATTTGCCGATGTTCGCCGAGAGTCTCGCCATGGGCGGGCATATGGCGGGCATGCCGATGGATCCGTGGATGATCCTTGGGATGGCTCTCATCGGCATTGGCGCGCCGCTTTCCTGCTACGGCGCGCTGCCGAAG
The DNA here is from genome assembly GCA_036518255.1 of Allosphingosinicella sp. Taxonomy (GTDB): domain Bacteria; phylum Pseudomonadota; class Alphaproteobacteria; order Sphingomonadales; family Sphingomonadaceae; genus Allosphingosinicella. The sequence goes on from DATDNN010000228.1 coordinate 4,874, forward strand.
CACCGGTCACGTCACTCCTCGACGGCAGGCACGCTCTACGAAGCGCCTGATTCCACCCCCTTCACCCGCGCCCATGCCATGGTGTTGCTGGTCCTCTTCTTCGGCCTGGTCATCGACACGATGAAGCCCGCGACCCTCGGCTTCGTCCTGCCCGGCCTCGCGCGGGAATATGGCATTCCGCGTTCGGAAGCCGCCTATCTCCCCTTCGTCGCGCTGATCGGCACGACCGTCGGCTCCTTCCTCTGGGGCTGGCTCGCCGACGTCTACGGCCGCCGCGTGTCGATCCTCCTGTCGACCATCCTTTTCGTCGCGACCTCCATCTGCGGCGCCATGCCGGAATTCCGCTGGAACCTCGTCATGTGCTTCCTGATGGGCGCGTCGGCGGGCGGGATGATGCCGGTCGTCTACACGCTCCTTGCCGAAATCATGCCGCCCAAGAGCCGATCCTGGGTGCTCGTCCTCATCGGCGGCACCGGCCTTGTCGGCGGCTATTTGGCGGCGAGCGGCGCTGCGAGCCTGCTCGAGCCCGTCTTCGGCTGGCGAAGCCTATGGCTGCAGGGCTTCCCGACCGGCATCCTGCTCCTGGCGCTTGCCCGCTATCTTCCCGAATCGCCCCGCTTCCTCGCCGAACAGGGCCGTGAGGCGGAACTTGAGGAAATGGCCCGCAAGTTCGGCATCGTCCGCCGCCAGGCCACCGAAACGCCCGCAGTTTCCGCCGAGCTCGCGCAGCGTCACAGAGGCCTCACCACGGCCCTCGTCGTCGCCGCCTTGTCTTGGAGCTTCGTCAATTTCGGTCTGCTCCTCTGGCTCCCCTCGGACCTGCAGGCGCAGGGCTAC
>DATDNN010000229.1:0-2637 GCA_036518255.1 Allosphingosinicella sp.
GGAGAATTGGGGCGCGATCTTCACCTTCGAAAACACCCTGCTCGTCGATCCGGCGATTACCAGCGACGCCACGCGCCAGCGCATCTTCGGCGTCGCCGCGCACGAAATGGCGCATCAATGGTTCGGCGATCTCGTTACCATGGCGTGGTGGAGCGAGCTGTGGCTAAATGAAGGCTTCGCGTCTTGGATGGCGACCAAGGCGACCGACGCGCTCCATCCCGAATGGGAAGCCGGGCTCAGCCGTGTCGATACGCGCGAGCAGGCCATGTCTCTCGATTCCGTCGCTTCGACCCACCCTATCGTGCAGGACATCCAGACGGTGGAGCAGAGCAACCAGGCCTTCGACGCCATCGCCTATCAGAAGGGCGAAGCCGTCATCACCATGCTCGAAAATTACGTGGGCAGCGACGTCTGGCGCCGCGGCGTGCGCGACTACATGGCCACGTACAAATATGGCAACACCGTCTCCGACAATCTGTGGGAGAAGATCGAGAGCGCGGCGGGCAAACCGATCAAGGCGATCGCCCGCGATTTTACCGATCAGCCTGGCATTCCGCTCATCCGCGTCGTCGCCGCCGATTGCGCGGGCGGCACTACAAATGTCGAACTGCAGCAAGGCGAATTCAGCCGCGACCGCAAGGACAAGCAGCCTCTGTCGTGGCGCGTGCCCGTGGTCGCGGGCACGGTCGGCGGCTCGGAACAGCGGGTGACGGTGGAGGGTGGCAGTGCCCGCTTCGCGCTCCAGGGCTGCGGACCCGTGCTGATCAACAAGGGGCAGGCGGGTTATTACCGCACGCTCTACACGCCCGCGATGCTGGACCGTCTGGCCAAGGCCTATCCCGGGCTCGACACGATCGACCAGATGGGGCTGCTCGCCGACAATTGGGCGCTCGGCCTCGCCGGTTACCAGTCGCCCGCAGGGGCGCTCGATTTCGTGAGCGCGGTGCCTGCAAATGCCAATCCGCAGCTCTGGTCGCAGGTCGCGGGCATGCTTGCGGCACTCCATGAGATGTATTCGGCGGACAAGGCGCATCAGGCGCTCGTCGCCCGCTATGCTTCGGCGCGGCTTCTGCCGGTGCTGAACCGCCTTGGCTGGAGCCCGAAGGCGGGTGAGAAGCAGACCGATGCGCTTCTCCGCGCCGCGCTGATCGGCACGCTCGGCCGCATAGGCGAGCCGGGCGTCGTCGCCGAGGCGGGCCGCCGTTTCGCGGCGTCGGCGACCGATCCCGCGCAGCTCAGCGGTCCGCTTCGCACCACGATATTGGGCGTCGCCGCCCGCAATATCGACGCGGCCGGGTGGGAGCGCCTGCGCGAACAGGCCCGCGCCGAAAAAAGCGCGCTGGCCCGTGAGCAACTCTACACCTTCCTTGGCTCCGCCAAGGACGAAGCGCTCGCCCGCCGCGCCCTCGATCTCGCGCTCACCGACGAGCCTGGCCTCACCAACAGCAGCCGCATCATCGCGGCGGTTGCGAGCGCCCATCCGGAACTCGCCTTCGACTTCGCGCTCGCCAATCGGGAGAAAGTGGAAGAGCGGGTCGACGTCGCCTCGCGCACCCGCTTCCTTTCCGAACTGGCGGCCGGATCGGCGCAGCCAGCGACCATCGCCAAGCTCGAAGATTATGCCGCGCGCTACCTGACGCCGCAGTCGCGCCGCCCAGCCGATGAGGCGATCGCCGCCATTCGCGCCCGGATCGAAACCCGGCAGCGATTGGGCGACGTCAGCCGCTGGCTGGAAACCCACGTCAAATAGACAAAGCAAAAGGGCCGGACAGAATGTCCGGCCCTTTCACATTAGGCGTTATCGAAACGCGCGCCTAGCGGCTGGAAAGATCCACCCCGACATAAAGCGGCGGCGTGTTGCCGCGGCGGATCAGCAGCAGCACGGACTGGCGCCCCGCGCTACGTGCCGCCTGGACGGCAGATGCCGCCTCCTCAGGCGTCGTAGTCTGCCGCTGATTGATCGACAGAATGATGTCGCCCACGCGAAGGCCCTTGGCTGCGGCGTCGCTGGACGGATCAACCTTGGCTACGACCACGCCTTTTAGGTTGGCATCGTTGAGGCGGAGGTTCCGGGCAATCTGGGGCGTCAGCGTCTGAACCGAAAGGCCCAGCCCCTCGCGGGCCGCCTTCTGGCTATCCGACTGCTGCGATTCCTTCGGCTCGGTCAACTCCTCTTCGTCCTCGACACCGTTCAAACGCGCGAGCTCTTCTTCGGACGGACGCTCGCCCACAGTGACCGTAACCGTCTGCCGCTTGCCGTTGCGGATCAGCTCGACCGGAATGCGCGAACCCACCGCCGTGTTGGCGACGATGTAGGACAGCGAATCCTCCGGGGTGACCGGGCGATTGTTGACGGTGATGATGATATCGCCCTGCTGGATACCGGCACGGGCGGCGGGGCCGCCGGCCGTCACGCTGCGGATCAGCTCGCCGCGATTCTTCTCCACACCGAGCGATGCCGCGATCCCTTCGTCCAGCGGCTGAAGGCCAACGCCGATATAACCGCGTTGCACCTTCTGCCCCTTACGGAGCGCCTCAATGACGGGGCGCGCCTGCTCGGCGGGAATGGCGAAGCCAAGGCCGATATTTCCGCCGGTCGGCGAGATCAGCGCCGTATTGATGCCGACCACATTGCCG
>DATDNN010000230.1:0-3352 GCA_036518255.1 Allosphingosinicella sp.
TCAGCCTCCGCCGCCCGAGGAGCAGGACCGCCCCTACGCGGAAGAGGCCGCCTTGGTCGAGGAAGCGCGCAGCCAGATCGAGCGCTTCACCCGCGTCGTGGAGACGGCCCGCGCCGGCAACCAGGCCTATGGCCGCGAACTCAATCACACCGCCAACCAGCTCTCGCGCATGACGGGCGGCGAGTCCATCGAAGCGCTCCTCCGCCTCACCACGGCGATGATCGAGCGCGCACGCCTTGCCGAAGAGCGGATGGAGCAGGCTGTCGGCGAGGCGAACGGCCTGCGGGAAAAACTCGCTAGCGCGACCGAGGAGGCGCGCAGAGACGCACTCACCGGCCTCGCCAACCGCCGCGCCTTTCACGATCGTTACCATATGCTAGCCGACGCGAAGGTGCCCATGTGCCTCGCCCTTTGCGACGTCGACAGGTTTAAGACGATTAACGACACGCATGGTCATGCCGTGGGCGACCGCGTCCTCCGCGCCGTCGCCAGGATCCTGACCGAGGCGGCGGGCAAGCATCTCGTTGCCCGTTACGGCGGCGAGGAGTTCGTCATTCTCTTCTCCGGCATCTCCCTGCGCAGCGCCGCCGCGATGGTCGAAACTGCCCAAGCCGAACTCGCGACCCGTCACTTCAAGGTTCGCAACACGGACGTCGCGATCGGCGTCCTCACCTTTTCCGCGGGTGTCGTCGAAGTACGTCCGGGCGAGAACCGCGACAGCCTCGTCCAGCGCGCCGACGCCCTTCTTTACGCCGCCAAGCAGGCGGGCCGCGACCGTGTGGAGGTGGAAGGCGAAGGCACTGGCGCCATCGCCAACGATGCCTGACCCGCGCACTGCACTGCCTGCCCGGTTTCCCTACGTCTCCCGCACCTCGCCGGAATACCAAGCGTTCTCATTCACAAGGAGACGCACATATGAATGGCAACAAACGTACTGACGACGCCCGCGATCATGACGATCGGGAGCTTATCGACAGCATGGAAGACACGCCCGCGTTTGGCGGCGCTAAGGGCGGTAATCTCCAACGCGACATAGCGAGCCGTGCAGAGGAGCAGCATGACGGAGACGGCAAGCCCGGCATCACTCGCGTCCGCGGCAAGGATAAGCCGGAGGAGGCGGACTTACCGAGGTTCAATGAACGGTAGGAACGCGGCTCAATTTCGGCTTCAACCCGCCGACAATTAGGTCAATCACAACGCGTTGACCGCCGCTCCCCATTCCGCCGCCTCGATTTCGTAGATAATAGTGGGATTGAGGTCCGGCCCGAAACGGGGATCGTCATAATCGAGGTCGGCGCGGCGGTGCATGCCGAGCCGCTGCATCAGGCCCCAGCTCGCCTCGTTCTTCTGAAAGGTGATCGCCACCACCTTTGCCGCCTTCAGGACGTTGAAGGCGAAATCGAGGGTCGCGGTCGCGGCCTCCTTCGCATAGCCTTGGCCCCACACATCTTCGCGGAGGCGCCATCCCGCCTCGATCTCGCCAGTAACGGTGCTGCCGATGCCATCGGCGATCTTGAGACCGCAAAAGCCGAGGAAAGCGCCGTCCGCTTTCCGCTCCACCACCCAGAAGGTGAAGCCCCGTTCCGCCTGCCAGCGGGCGAGCCGTTCCGCCACCTCGTCATAGAAAGCGCGGGTCTGCACTCCGCCCAGATAGCGCATGACCGCTTCGGTGTTGCAATGCGTGTGAAAGGCTTCGGCGTCGCCCTCCCGCCAGTTGCGGAGCAAAAGGCGGGCTGTTTCCGCCGCCACCTGCCCGGGCTCCCGCGCCAGTGCCCGCGCCACGGCGTCAGCCACCCGCCAGCAGCCGCGCGGCGAGCGGCGCGTGATAGGTGAGGACGCCCGCGCTCCCCGCGCGCTTGAACGCCATCAGCGTTTCGAGGACGAGGCCATCCCGCTCGCCCATTCCGGCGGCGGCCGCGGCCTCGATCATCGCATATTCGCCCGACACCTGATAGGCGAAGACCGGCACTTCGAACCGCTCCTTCACCCGCCGCACAATGTCGAGATAGGGAAGGCCGGGCTTCACCATCACCCAATCGGCGCCTTCCGCAAGATCCAGCGCCACTTCGCGCAGCGCTTCCTCGGCATTGGCCGGATCCATCTGATAGGTTTTCTTGTCGCCTTTCAGCAGCCCGCGCGAGCCGACGGCGTCGCGGAACGGACCATAGAAGGCGCTCGCATATTTGGCGGCATAGGCCATGATCCGAACATTGACGTGCCCCTCGCTCTCCAGCGCCGCGCGGATGGCGGCGATGCGGCCGTCCATCATATCGGATGGCGCCACCACATCCGCCCCTGCCCGCGCCTGCACCAGAGCTTGCTCAATGAGCAATTTCGTCGTCTCGTCGTTGAGGACATAGCCGGACGCATCCGTAACGCCGTCATGCCCGCTCGCCGTATAGGGATCAAGGGCGACGTCCGTCAGAATGCCGATGTCCGGCACCGCATCCTTCACCGCCCGGATGGCGCGGCACATGAGATTGTCCGGATTGAGCGCCTCGCTGCCCGTTTCGTCCCGAAGCTCGCGCGGCGTGTTGGGGAAGAGGGCAAGGCAGGGAATGCCGAGATCCCGCGCTTCCCGCGCCCGCTCCACCAGCTTGTCCACTGACCAGCGCGAAACCCCGGGCAGGGTCGCGATTGGTTCCTCCACGCCCTGCCCCTCGGCGATGAACAGCGGCCAGATAAGATCGGCGGGCGTAAGCACGGTTTCGGCGACCATCGCCCGCGACCAGGTGGACGAGCGGGAACGGCGCATGCGGAGAGCGGGGAAAGATGCGAGACTCATGACCTCCGGCTCTAGAGATTTTGGGAAAGGCGCGCTAGCCGACGGTCGGAATTGTCCCGGCACAAAATCCCGCCTCGCTGGTTGTGACGGCGTGGAAACGAGCCTCCCCCTCCCGCGCCAGGCCGTGCTGATCGTCAACGCCCATTCGCGCAAGGGCGAGGCGTTGTTCCGCGATGCCCGGCGTCTGCTGGAAGAAGCCGGGATCACCCTCCTGGCCGCCCATCCCGTCAAGGATCCGCGCAAACTCCGGCCCACCGTTCGGCAGGCGGTGAGGAGCGGCGCGCCGATGGTGATCGTCGGCGGCGGCGACGGATCGCTGTCGAGCACGGTCGACGATCTGGTCGGCCGCGACTGCGTCTTCGCGCTCCTGCCGCTCGGCACTGCCAACAGCTTCGCCCGCACACTTGGCATCCCACTGGACCTTGAAGGCGCGGTGCGGACGATCGCTACCGGGCGGCGGCGGCGGATCGATCTCGGCGTGCTCGACGGCGACTATTTCACCAACTGCGCGGCCATGGGATTGTCGCCGATGATCGGGGAAAATATTCCCCATGGGCTGAAGCGCTG
>DATDNN010000231.1:0-2511 GCA_036518255.1 Allosphingosinicella sp.
CCGCCGAGGCCGCGCAGCAGGCGCTCGCCGAAATACGCGCGGAAGCCGCCACCCATGCCCGCACAATCAGCGCCGACCGGCTGCGCATCGACGCCGCGCGCAAGGAATGCGCCGATTGGACTCAGCGCGCGAAGGATGCCGAGCGGCGCCATGGCGAATTCGGGACGCGGATCGCCGAGGCGGAGGCGGAAGCCGAGCAGCTTCAGGGCGCGCCCGAGCGGCTGGCGGCTGAGCTTGCCGCGCTGGAGAAAGAGCATGATGCGGCGCGTTCCGGCGCCGAAGCGGCCTTGGCCGCCGAACGCGAGGCCGAAGCGGCCTTGCGCGAAACCGAAGTGCGGCTGTCGGACGTGGGCGAAGCGCTCTCCATCGCGCGGGAGGCGCGGGCGGGCGCGGCGGCGCGGCACGAAAATCAGGAACTGCGACGCGTGGAGATGGGCCGGATTTCGGGCGAACGTTTCGAATGTCCGCCGCCGCTTCTCCCGGAAAAAGCCGGGTTTGACGAGGAAGATGTCGGCGATGCGGCCCGCGAATCCTATGAGCTCGACCGGCTGAGCGCCGAGCGCGAGCGGATCGGGCCGGTCAATCTCGTCGCCGAACAGGAGCTGGCCGAGCTGGAGGAAGGCCGCATCGCATCGGCCGCCGAGCGGGAAGAACTGGGCCTTGCGATCAACCGCCTGCGCGGGTCGATCGGCAGCCTCAACCGCGAGGGCCGGGCGCGCCTATTGGCGGCGTTCGAGGCGGTGAATGGCCATTTCCGCAGCCTCTTCACCACCCTGTTCGAAGGCGGGCAGGCGCATCTCGAACTTGTCGAATCGGACGATCCGCTGGAGGCCGGGCTCGAGATCATGGCGCAGCCGCCGGGCAAGAAACTGTCCACCCTCACCCTCCTTTCAGGCGGCGAGCAGGCGCTGACGGCGGTGGCCCTCATCTTCGCCCTGTTCCTCACCAATCCCGCGCCGATCTGCGTACTCGATGAAGTGGACGCGCCGCTGGACGACGCGAATATCGAACGCTTTTGCGACCTTCTCGACCGCATGACGCGCGAGACGGATACGCGCTACCTTATCGTCACCCATAATGCGGTAACGATGAGCCGCATGCACCGGCTGTTCGGGGTCACGATGATCGAAAAGGGTGTGAGCCGCCTGGTGAGCGTCGATCTCGGCGGGGCGGAACGGCTGCTGGCGGCGGAATAAGCCGCGCTCAATTGTCCGTTCGTTTCGAGCGCAGTCGAGAAACGTCCGCGCGGGCGCATCTCGACTGCGCTCGATGCGAACGGGAGAGGGTGTGATGGGAGCGGGTTTGGTGAGATGTGCTCCTGCGAAAGTAGAAGCCCAGTTTCTCAAGTCGAGCCGCTGGGTTCCTGCTTTCGCAGGAACACAATCTACACTGCCCCCGCGAACGTATCGCAGGCGGCGGGATCGCCGGTTTCGATGCCTTTCCGGAGCCAGGCCATGCGCTGCGCCGAGGTGCCGTGGGTGAAGCTTTCCGGCACGACACGGCCCTGCGTCGCCTTTTGCAGCGTATCGTCGCCGATCGCCTGGGCGGCGCGGAGGCCCTCCTCGACGTCGCCCGGATCGAGGCGGTCGCGATTATGCGCGGCCCAGACGCCCGCATAGCAATCGGCCTGCAGCTCCACCCGCACCTGGATGGCATTGGCCTGCGCGGTCGAGGCGGCGCGCTGGGCCTGTTCGCTCTTCTGGAGCGTGCCGGTGAGATACTGGATATGATGGCCGACCTCGTGCGCGATCACATAGGCCTGGGCGAAATCGCCCGCGGCGCCGAAGCGGTTCTGAAGCTCGCCGTAGAAATTGGTGTCGAGATAGATGCTGTTGTCGGACGGGCAGTAGAATGGCCCCATCGCCGATTGCGCCACGCCGCAGCCCGACTGGCCGGTGCCGCCGTAGAAAGTGAAGCGGGCGGGCGTGTAACGCTGCCCGCTGGCAGCAAAGACCTTCGTCCACGTATCTTCGGTATTGGCGAGCACCTGACAGGAGAAGCGGCTCGCCTGATCGACGGCGCAGGCCTGTGCGGCCGTCTGCCCGCCCGTCTGCTGCCGGGGGGACACGACGCCAGCCCCCCCGCCGCCGAAGGGATTGATGCCGAGCAGCATCGCGCCGATCACCAAGACGATGATGCCGCCGATGCCGAAGCGGCTGCCGACGATCCCGAGGAGCATGCCGAAGCCCCCGCCGCCGCCGAACCCGCCGCCGAAGCTCTGACCCCGCTGGTCGCTGACATTGTCGCTTGTCCGGTAATCGTCGAGGCGCATGGGGATTAGTCCTTGGGATGACTCCGCCGACAATGCTTTGGCTGCCTCGGCGGTTGCATTTGCCGTTCCGTCCGCCAAAGATGCTTCGAACGCAAGATATGGGAAGAAGCATGTTCCTGAAAGGCAAGACCGCGATCGTCACCGGATCCACATCCGGCATCGGCCTCGCCTGCGCACGGGCGCTGGCCGCTGAGGGCGCGAACGTGATGCTGAACGGATTCGGCGACGCGGGCGAGATC
>DATDNN010000232.1:0-4081 GCA_036518255.1 Allosphingosinicella sp.
ACGCGCGGTCGTAACCGGCCTCGACCGCCGCGCGGACGCTGCGGCCGGCGCGGAGCTCCTCGCGTATGCGCTCGTTGATGAGCACGTTCGCGTCGACCGCGGCGCCGATGGTGAGCACGAAGCCCGCAATGCCCGGCAGCGTCAGCGTCGCATTGAAGATCGCCATGATGCCGAGGATGAGGAGGGCGTTGAGGACGAGCGCCGCCGTCGCATAGACGCCGAACCGGCCATAAGTGATCAACATGAAGGCGATCACGGCCGCGGTCGCGACGATCGAGGCGATGGCACCCGACTTGATCGAATCGGCGCCAAGGTCCGGACCCACCGTGCGCTCTTCCACGACCTTCGGCGCGACGGGCAGCTTGCCCGATCGCAGCGAGATGGCGAGCTGGTTGGCGCTCTCGACGGTGAAATTGCCCGAAATCTGCGCCGCGCCGCCCAGGATCGGCTCGTTGATGTTCGGCGCCGAAAGGACGACGTCATCGAGGATGATGGCAAAGGGCTTGCCGACATTTTCCTGCGTCACCTTGGCGAAGCGCCGGCCGCCGGCCCCGTCGAAGCGGATGTTGACGACCGGCCTGTTGCTGGTCTGGTCGAAACCCTGCTGCGCGTCGATCAACTGCTCGCCGGTCACCATGGCGCGGCGCTGAACCGCGATCTTGCCTGCGGGACTGTCGGGATAGGAGAGAACCTGGCTGCCGACCGGCGCCCGCCCCTGCGCCACCAGCGCGGGATCGGCGTTCAAATCGACCAGCTTGAATTCGAGCCGCGCGGTCTTGCCGAGCAGGGCCTTCAAACTCTCCGGATCCTGGAGACCCGGCACCTGGACGAGGATTCGGTCGTCGCCCTGGCGGATGACGGTCACTTCCTTGGTTCCATCGGGATCGACACGATTGTAGACGACCTCGCGCGCCGTATCCATCGCCTGGTCGAGCGCGCGCTCGATACCGGCGTCGGTCGGCTGCATGACGATGCGGCTGGTGTCGATCACATTGACGTTCCAATCGCGCTGGCCGGTCAGGCCCGCGGGTTGGGTGAGGCCGCGCACGATCTCCACCGCCTGATCCACCTGCTGCGGATTGCGCACCATGAAGGCGAGGCGCCCGCCAGACGTGGAAATGTCGCCGATGTCGATCTTGGGGCTCGCGCGCCGCATTTCGGTGCGGATCGTTTCTTCCATCACAGCGATGCGCTGCTTGGCGACGTCGCTGGTATCGGCTTCGAGGAGGATGTGGCTGCCGCCCGCAAGGTCGAGGCCCAGGTTGATCCGGGCATTGGGAAGCCAGCCCGGAATCTGGCTGGCGATGCGGTCGGGAAGCAGGCTCGGAATGGCGAAGGCGATGCCGACCAGGCAGACGAGCGTGATGCTCCAGACCTTCCAGCGCGGGAAATCGAGCATCAGTCGTTCGCCGGCCTGCCGCCCGCCGGGCGAATGTCGGAGAGCATGGATTTCACCACGCGCACCTTGACGCCGGAGGCGACTTCCACCTCGAGCTCGGCGTCCTCGACCTTCGCGACCTTGCCGATGAGGCCGCCATTGGTGACGACGACGTCATTCTTCTTCACGCCTTCGATCATCTTGCGATGCTCCTGCATGCGCCGCTGCTGCGGGCGGATGAGGAGGAAGTAGAAGACGACGAAGATAAGGACGAGCGGCAGCATCTGGACGATGAAGGCGCCGCCACCAGAAGGCGCGGCCGTCGTCGCTGCATAAGCGGGTGTCACGAGCATCGGTTACATACCTGCATGATCCGGCGCCCCCCGGGGCACCGTGAAAGGTTGGGCGCCTAACATGGTGTCAGCCCACCCGCAAGCAAGCGGACGTATCGGCAGGCCTCCGCGGGATATCCGGAAGAGCGCGTGAACCTCCGCCCCCCGTCACCCTGGACTTGTTTCAGGGTCCATGCCGATGGCATCACGGTTGCCCGCAGAATGGATGCTGAAACAAGTTCAGCATGACGGTAGGGCGGTAACGGGCGGATGACGACGAGCCCCCCCCGAACACCCTTGCCATCCGCGCGCGTTCAACCTACAGGCGCCGGTCTGGTCGGAGCGTAGCGCAGCCTGGTAGCGCATCACACTGGGGGTGTGGGGGTCGCAGGTTCGAATCCTGTCGCTCCGACCATCCTTGATCACGGCCGTCCCCGCGACGGTGCTGATCCGGGGCAATTATCCCACACATTCGTAATCCCTCTCCGCCGTAAGCCCTCTCAGCCTGTTCGGGGGCATCACCGATATGTGCTCCTGCGAAAGCAGGAGCCCAGTTGAATCGTTCGGTGCCGCTGGGCTCCTGCCTTAGCAGGAGCACACCTGCGGATGACGCCTGAGTGCGACACCGCTCTCATTTTCCTACACGAACCTTTATGGTTATATATTCCAGCTCCTGAAAACCAAAGGAGCGGAAATGCAGATCGACACCCTCATCGACGAGGTCATCGCCCGCGAGGGCGGCTATTCCAATCATCCCGCCGATAAAGGCGGCCCGACCCGCTGGGGGGTGACCGAAGCGGTCGCCCGCGCCCATGGCTATCGCGGCAATATGCAGGATTATCCCCGGGAGGAGGCCGCCGCCGTCTACCGGCGTCTCTACTGGCTGCGCCCCGCCTTCGACCGCGTCGCCGCCCTCGCCCCAAGGCTTGCCGCCGAACTGTTCGACACCGGGGTCAATATGGGCCCGCCCATCGCGGCCGGTTTCCTCCAGCGGGCGCTCAACGCCCTCAATCGCGGCGCCGCCGACTTCCCCGACATTCCGGTCGATCGCCAGATCGGCGACCGCACCATCGCGGCGCTCAAGGCCTTTCTCGCCGCGCGCGGCAAGGCAGGCGAGGCAGTGCTGCTGAAGGCTGTCGAGGCGCTGCAGGGCGAACGTTATCTGAGCCTCGCCGAACGCCGCCCGGCCAATGAAGCCTTTCTCTACGGCTGGCTCGCCAACCGGATCGGCTGAAAGGCGCGCCACATCCTCAATTTCATCACCTTTCCCTCGTAGAACGGAGAAGCCCATGTCCCTCATCGAAGGCATTATCAGCCCGCTCGCCAAACTGATCGACAAGATCATCCCCGATCCCGACGCGCGCGACCGGGCGAAGCTCGAACTCATCAAGCTCGAAGGCAGTCAGGAAATGGAGTCGCTGAAGGTCCAGCTTTCCGCCATCGTCGCGGAGGCCAATTCCGCCGACCCATGGACCAGCCGGGCGCGGCCGAGCTTCCTCTATATGATGTACGCGCTCATCCTCTGGGCGATCCCGATGGGCCTCATCTCGGCCGCCAATCCTGATATCGGCGAGGCGATCGCGCGCGGCATGACCGCCTATCTGCGCGGCATTCCGGAGGAGCTCTATGCGCTCTTCGGCACCGGCTATCTCGGCTACACCGTCGCCCGCGAATGGGGAAAGGCGAAGAAGGTCTAGTCAGGGGAGGCGACGGTTTCCTCTTTCTATCTTTGAAAGGAGGAGACCGTCGCGTGCTGCCAAATGGAAAATGGACAGAATACCGCTCGCGATTATCGCCAGCGCCGCCGCCGCGATGAACCTGATGATCGTATAGGCCACCGCTCTGCCTTCTGGTGCCTTTGTCGGCGCGGAAGACCGGCGGGACAGGAGGTAGAGTCTGTAAAAGCCCCAGGATGTCGAGCATCGCAGATGGAGAAGAGCTTGCGGTGGCCGAATGGGCCGACACTTTCAGCGCTGAACCCGATTGCTTGCCGCCAACGCGCGGCGCGACCTAATCGAGGACGGGCGCAAAATGTACATGCCGAGCACGTATGCCCGGCATGACACGTCACTCCCCGATCTTCAGCCCCGTCCAGTGCGCGATGAAGGCGTACATGTCGGTATATTCCTCGATCTGCTTGTCGGTGGGCTTGCCCGAACCATGGCCCGCCCGCGTCTCGATGCGGATGAGGTGCGGCTTGTCGCCCGCCTCCGCCGCCTGAAGGGCCGAGATATATTTGAAGCTGTGGCCCGGCACGACGCGGTCATCGGTGTCGGCCGTCGTCACCAGCACGGCGGGATAGGATACGCCCGACTTGATGTTGTGATAGGGCGAATAGGCATAAAGGTTGCGGAAATCCGCTTTCTTGCTG
>DATDNN010000233.1:0-5560 GCA_036518255.1 Allosphingosinicella sp.
CTCGGAATGCTCTGCGCCTGAATGGGCGAGGGCGTGGTATATTCCTTCAGGGCGAGCGCCTGGAGGACGGGGCCGGAAAGGCCCAGCTGTTCGAATGACATAGGTATAACTCACGTAAGCGGCGTTTCCGCGCAGCCGAAATGGCGCGCGATTACGCGGCGGGTTCTGACCGACCCGCGTGAAAAGGGAGAGCCTGGAAAAGCGAAGGAGGCCGGTCCGCTGACGGACGATCACGCTGCCTCTTGGGGTACTTCGCTTGGCGTCCATGTGGCCGCGAACCGCACGAAAGTCAAGAAATTGCGCCGTGCATGCGGAAATGGCGGTGGTGCCCCGGCGATGGCCGGGGGCCAGTTGCACGGGAGCCGAGCCGCTGGGCTACGGCTTGCGCCGGAGTGCCAGGCGGTCCGGATCAGAAGCGTTTGCCGCCCTTCGGCTTGGGTCCGCGCCGCGCATCTCCGCCGGGTCGCGCGGGTTTCGCCTTGTAACGCTGCGGCGGCGGTCCGGCGCGGCGGTTCTGGCGGGCGGCCTCGCGGGGCGAGCCCTGCACGGCCTCAATTTCGATGCCGCCTTCCTCGTCCTGCCCGGCGGTGCGCCGGACGGCGGCGAGGAAGCGCTTGGCCGCCTCCCGCGGGATTTCGAACAGGGTTTCCCCCGCTGCGATGCGGATGGCGCCGATCTCGCCTTTCGTGACGTGGCCGCGGCGGCAAAGGAGCGGCAGGAGCCAGCGTGGGTCGGCATTGTGGCGGCGGCCCACATTCATGCGGAACCAGACGGTATCCTCGAAGCCGGGACGCGGCCCCTCCCGCCTTGCCGGTGGCTCGTCTCCGCTCAGCAACTCCTCCGGCGCGGGCATGCTGGCGCGATGGGCGCGGACGAGGGCGGCGGCGATGTCCTCGGGCGGGCGCTCCGCCAGCAGGCGCTTGGCGAGTTCGCGATCCTCCTCGTCATATTCGGCAGGTTCCAGGAGTGCGGCGATCAGCCGTTCGCGATCGTTGCGGCGGATATCCTCAGCCGTCGGCGCCTTGATCCATTGCGCGTTGATGCGGGCGCCGCGCAGCATCGATTCCACGCGCTTGCGCCGCTGATAGGGCACGATCAGCACGGCCGTGCCCTTTTTGCCCGCGCGGCCCGTGCGGCCGGACCGGTGTTGCAATGTCTCCGCATCGCGGGGCAGCTCGACATGGATGACGAGCGAGAGGGTCGGGAGGTCGATGCCCCGCGCCGCGACGTCCGTTGCGACGCACACCCGCGCCCGTCGGTCGCGAAGCGCCTGCAGCGCCTGGTTGCGCTCGTTCTGGCTATGCTCGCCGGAAAGGGCGACGGCCGCGAAGCCGCGTTCGAGGAGGCTCGCGTGCAGCCGCCGCACATTGTCGCGCGTCGCGCAGAACAGCATCGCCGATTCCGCCTCATGGAAGCGCAGGATGTTCACCACCGCATGCTCGATCTCGGCGGGCGCGACGGTCACCGCTTCATAGCTGATGTCGCCATGGCCGCGCTCCTCGCCGACGGTCGAGATGCGCAGCGCATCCTTCTGGTACCGCTTCGCCAGGGCGACGATCGGCTTGGGCATGGTGGCGGAGAAAAGGAGGGTGCGGCGCTCGTCGGGCGTCGTATCGAGTATCTCTTCGAGATCCTCGCGGAAGCCCATGTCGAGCATCTCGTCCGCTTCGTCGAGCACGGCCACGCGCAAGCTGGAAAGATCGAGCGCGCCGCGCTCCAGATGATCGCGCAGCCGCCCCGGCGTGCCGACCACGATATGCGCGCCCTGGGCCAGATTGCGCCGCTCGCGCGACGCATCCATGCCGCCGACGCAGGTGGCGATGCTCGCACCGGCCTTGCCGTACAGCCAGACGAGTTCGCGGCTCACCTGCAGCGCCAGTTCGCGCGTGGGCGCGATGACGAGGGCGAGAGGCTCGCGAATGAATGGCATGGCGCCGTTCCCGTCCAGCAGCTCGGCGGCCATGGCCAGGCCGAAAGCGACGGTCTTGCCGGAGCCGGTCTGCGCGGACACGATAAGGTCGCGCCCGGATGCTTCCGGCTGAAGCACCGCCGCCTGCACGGGTGTCGGAGCGGCATAGCCGCGTTCGGAAAGCGCCTCGGCAAGGCGCGCGGGAAGATGGGAAAAGGGCATGTAATTCCAGATGGGCAGCGCCGCCTCGGCGGCAAGGGGATAGCGCCATGGGCGCTATCGAAGTCACGCCCCCCCTTAGCAGCTTTGGCAGATTAAGGAAGCCGCCGAGCTGCCCGCTTGGGTGTGCCAAGATCGGAACTGCGCTTTCCCGGGGAGAGTTTTAGCCGGGCGAAGAAGGAGACTCCATCATGCCCGCAAAATCCAAAGCGCAGCAGAAAGCCGCCGGTGCGGCCCTATCGGCGAAAAGCGGCGAAACGAAGAAGAGCGGCCTCAAAGGCGCATCGAAGCAGATGGAAGCATCGATGAGCGAGAAGCAGTTGGAAGAGCTCGCCTCGACCAAACGAAAGGGCAAGCCGGACCACGCCTGACATTCATGTAGGCGACAGGTGCGGCGGACCGTGAACGGGAAGCGGTGAACCGCCCGGGAGAATGAATGCGCTCTGAATGAACCGGAAACCCGCTGGCGGCCAGGCCGTTGGTCCGGAAACGTTTCAGGAGAGATCGGATGCGTATTTTTCTTCTAGCAGCGGGTGCCGCCTCCCTTGCCATCGCCATGCCTGCTTTGGCGCAGGGGAAAGGCAACGGCCATGGCCATGGCGGCGGCAAGGGTCATGCCGGCCAAATGAGCCATCCCGGCAAGGCCCAGGGCTTCAAGAGCGCGAGGCCCGGGAAGGGGCCGGATCGCGCTTTTGAGGATGGCCGGAAAGGCCGTCCCATGTTCGCCAAAGCCGAGGCGAAATCTGTTCAGCGCGTTGCGGACAGAGAGCGCGATCGCCTGCGGCCTCTGGAGCGGGCGCGCGCACGCGACGTCGAACGCATCGTCTATCGCGATGATGACGAGCGCTTCGGTTCCAGAACGGCTGTCCGGCGCTTTGCCGCCTATGGCTGCCCACCGGGCCTTGCCAAGAAAAGCCCGGCCTGCGTTCCGCCGGGTCAGGCACGCCGCGCCTGGAATGTCGGCCAGGCGATCCCGCCCGCTTATTATGGCGGCTACAACCTGCCGGCCGCCTATCGCGATTTCTACCGCGACAATGACGATTATTATTACCGTTATGGCGACGGTTACATCTACCGCGTCGATCGCGACCGCAACGTCGTATCGAGCCTGATCCCGCTCCTGGGCGGCGGTTTCGGCGTCGGCAGCATGCTGCCTGCCGGATACGGCGTCTACAATGTCCCGCTGCAATATCGGGACATGTATTACGACAATGACGATTATCATTATCGCTACGGTGATGGTGCGATCTATCGGGTCGATCCGCAGACCAATCTGGTAAACGGGGTTGTGGCGCTGCTCACCAACGATCTGCGCGTGGGTCAGCCGCTTCCGGCCGGGTACGGCGTCTACAACGTGCCGCTCGCCTATCGCGACCAATATTATGACACGGACAATGCCTGGTATCGTTATGCCGACAACAGCATCTACCAGGTCGACCCCACGACGCAGCTTATCACGGCCGTGATTTCCCTACTGACCTGACGGAAGGAGGCCGCGCCCCACGGGGTGCGGCCTTCCTCTCATAATATCCGTCTCGCAACCGGAACGGCATCTCCTGCGTAGATGCCGCCAAAAGGGAGATACAGGATGTCAAAGCTTGGATCGATGACTATTGTCGCCGCCTGCTCTGCTTTTCTTGCCGCTTGCGGGAATGGGCAAGAGAGTGGCGAAGCAGCTGCCAATGCGGTGGCCCCGAATGCCACCGCCGAACAAAAGGCGAAGAGCGAAACGCTGAGTGCGGGCCTTTCCAAATCGCATGCGAAGCTGGTGGAAGCCTTCAAGGCGGCGGGACTAGATGGTACGCTTTCAGGATCCGCACCCTACACGCTTTTCGCGCCGAGCGATGAAGCGCTCAGCAAGGTTTCGGGCGGCGTGCCGCAGGACAAGGCGGCGCTCGGCAACATCCTGACGGCACATATGGTGCCGGGGGCGGTGACCGTCGCGGACCTTCGGCGCGCGATCGACCGGGACGGCAAGGCGGAGCTTGCCACGGTCGGCGGTGGCACGCTGATCTTCACGCGCTCGGGCGATGCGATTGTCGTAAAGGGCGGGAACAGCGAAGCGCGCATCGCCGGAGATGAAAGCACCTACGCGAACGGAGTGGTACACGGCGTCGATGCCGTGTTGAACCCGGCCTAGGCCGCCGAGCGCCGGGCGACGGCCAGGCCGAGGATAGCCGATGCGCCAAGGATGGCGCCGGCGAGGATGAAGGCAAGGCCCGGATAGCCGATCAGCGGGCTTTCCCCGACCGTGATAGAATAGACGAAACCGAAGAAGAGCGGGGAGGCGACGCCTGCGATGCTTCCCACGCTCATATTCGCGCCCTGAAGCTGGCCCTGCTCGCTTTCCGACACGCGCTGCGTCATGAGCGACTGAATGGTCGGCATGGCAAAGCCCCAGAGGGCGCTGACGAAGATGCCGGCGACGAACGCCCCGCCGGTCGGCGCGAGGCCCAGCAGGGTAAGGCCGAGAGCACCGGCGACAAGGCCGAAGACCATGGTCGCGCGGTCGCCGAAGCGTTTTACCGCCGGCCCCACGCCCAATGTCTGAACCAGGATGTCGAGCACCCCCCACAAGGCGAGGCTGAAGCCGATTTCCCGCGTGCTCCAGCCATAACGGTGCGCCGCATAGAGGACGAAGACGGCGGAAAAGACGTGATGGGCGAAATACAGGAGGAAATTGACGATCGCGAGGCCGCTCAGTTCAGGGTGGGAACGGAGGAGACGCAGGGAGCCGAACGGGTTGGCGCGGCTCCAGGAGAAAGGCATCCGCTTTTCCTTGGCGAGCGATTCCGGAAGGACGAGGAGGCCGTAGAGGAAGGCAAGGCCGCTCAGGATAGCGGCGGCCCAGAAGGGCGCGCGCGGCCCCCATTGCCCCAGAACGCCGCCGATCAGCGGGCCCGCCACGAAGCCGCCGCTGAACGCCGCGCCGATGAGGCCATAAGCGCGGGATCGTTTCTCGGGCTCCGTAATGTCGGCCATATAGGCGAAAGCGGTGGTGAAGCTGGATGAGGTGATGCCGCCTAGGATGCGCCCCAGCGCCAGCCACCACAGGTTCGGCGCCAGCGCCATCAGCGCGAAGTCGGCCGAGAGGCCCGCCGCCGAGATGAGGATGACGGGACGGCGGCCATGATGGTCCGACAGGGATCCGATCACCGGCGAGAAAATGAACTGCATGCCCGCCCACAGCGCGACGAACAGGCCGGTATAGATGCCGGCCTCTCCGTTCGATCCGGTGAATTGTTCGATTAGGGTCGGGAGGACCGGTATGACGATCCCCATCGCCATCACGTCGAGAAAGGCGGTGACGAAGATGAAGCCGAGGGCGGGATTGAATGGACTGCGAAGCGGTGAAGTCACGATAGGCCCTTAAATTCGTTCTTCGTCATTGCGGGGAGCGGAGCGACGAAGCAATCCATAAATGCGCAGAGT
>DATDNN010000234.1:0-3337 GCA_036518255.1 Allosphingosinicella sp.
GCAGGATGTCGAGGATGTACTGAAGGAAATCGGCGCGGCGGAGGAGGGCGGTGCCCCGATCATCGAAGCTTGGAACAAGATCGATCGCCTATCCGGGGACGAGGCTGTGCGCCTTCGGACCGAGGCAAGCAGGCGAGAAAATGTCGTTGTCCTTTCGGCGCTTAGCGGAGAAGGCATCGACGGCCTTTTAACGACCACTGCGGATTGCCTGCGGGAGGGGGCCGCGATCTATTCCGTTTCGCTGCCGGTGGAGGCGGGAGAGGCGATCGCCTGGGTCCATGCCAATGGCGAAGTGCTGGAAAGCGAGGAGGCCGGAATGGATGTGCGGTTGCGGGTGCGCCTGTCCGAAGCCAATTGGGCGCGCTTCCAGACCCATTTCGGAGCTGCCGCCAAGAGCGATTAGCCGCGCGCCTTGGCTTCCTGCCAGAGCAGCTCCAGCGCATCGATATCCATGTTATTCAAAGGCTTGTTAGCCAGGGCTTCCACGATCCGAAAGCGCCTTTCGAAACGTGCCGTGGCATTGCGGAGCGCCGCTTCCGGATCGATGCCGAGATGGCGCGCATAATTGACGACGGAGAAGAGGAGGTCGCCGATTTCCGCTTCGCGTTCCTCCGCGTTGAGGGCGCCGTCCACTTCGGCGAGCTCCTCTTCGATCTTCGCCCGCGGGCCTGCCGCATCGGGCCAATCGAAGCCGACGCGGGCGGCCCGTCGCTGGATCTTCTCGGCCCGCTTCAGCGCCGGAAGCACCTGCGCCACGCCGGCGAGAGCACTGCCATCCTCATGCTCGCGCCGTTCCTCGGCTTTCAGCGCCTCCCAGCCAGGGCTATGGGCCGCATCGCCAAAGACATGCGGGTGGCGGCGGATCATCTTGGCGCAAATCGCGTCCAGAACGTCGGCAAGCGCAAAGGCGCCACGTTCTTCGGCGATGCGGGCATGGTAGACGACCTGGAGTTGCAGATCGCCAAGCTCGTCCTTCAGCGCCGCCATATCGTCGCGCGCGATGGCATCGGCGACTTCATAGGCTTCCTCGATCGTATAGGGCGCTATGGTTTCGAACGTCTGCTCACGATCCCATTCGCATCCGTCCGCCGGATCGCGCAGCCGCGCCATGATCGCCGCCAGATCCGATAGGGAAGCGTTCTTGGCCCCTTCAATGTCCTGCATCTTTAAGTCCGATAATATACATTATGTAAATATACTCAGGGCTTGAGGACGAGCCACCCGTCCTCCACGCCCCAGGCCGACAAGGATGACAGGAAGTTCATGCCAAGCACGTTGGTGTCGCCGAACGCTTCGGACACGTGCACGGCGAAATCCCGGCGCTCGATCGTCCCGATCGTCAGTCGGCCGACATGGGCGCGATCGGCCATGACCAGCCCGTT
Organism: Allosphingosinicella sp.; assembly: GCA_036518255.1. Taxonomy (GTDB): domain Bacteria; phylum Pseudomonadota; class Alphaproteobacteria; order Sphingomonadales; family Sphingomonadaceae; genus Allosphingosinicella. Next base: position 1,383 of record DATDNN010000234.1, read on the forward strand.
GGCGGTATTGACGGCGACGCGGAAATTGCTGTCCGCCCGCACGCCCGCATCCGCCGCGGCGGCGGTCGAAAGGCTCGTTACCGTCGCGCCGCTGTCGATGAGGAAGCGGACGGTTCTGCCGTTCACTTCGCCATTCACCCAATAATGGCCATCATCCGATCTGCCGATCCGCAATATGCCGCCTTGCTGAATGGCATTGCCATTCACCTCGGCCATCAGGCGATTTCCGGCCGAACGGAAGTCATGCCGGAACGTAAAAACCACGAACGCAATCAGGAAGATGAGTAGCCAGGCACCGGCCATTTTCGCGGCCTGAGACAAGGGAATGCGCCGCGCCAGAAGTCCGCTGCCGACGAGCACGGCGAGCAGGATAAGGTAGAGCGCATAGGCGCCGCGATCGCCGTTCACAGGGCGACCTCCAGGCCGTCATAGCCGGGCTCGACATTCGCCGGTAATTCCGCGCAGAGCGTCTCGTAATCCATCGACTGGTCCATATGTGTCAGCACCGCCCGGCCAACGCCGAGTTCGGCGATCCATCCCAGAACTTGGTCGAGATGCGGGTGCGTCGGGTGCGGGTGGCGGCGTAGGGCGTCGACCACCCACAGATCGACACCTTCATACAGGTTTCGCATTTCGCCCGTCAGGATGTTGAAATCGGTGGCATAAGCAATGCTCTTGCCACCCGCATCGAAGCGCAGACCTGCCGAAATAATGTCTCCGTGCGGCTGATCGACGACCCGGACGCGGATGCCGCCCAGTTCGAAGCTGTCCGGTAAATCCTGGCCGGTGGCGACGGGCGGGTAGCCCCCCTTCCCTTCAAAAGCATAAGTGAAGCGCTGCCGAAGCGCCGCGAGCGTATCCGGGCGGGCGAAGCCGTTCACCGGATGGCCGCGTGCGTGAAAGAGCTGCCGGAGATCGTCGATGCCGTGGCAGTGATCGGCGTGATCGTGGGTCCAGATCACGCCCGCCACATTCCTCACCCATGCATCGAGCAACTGCTCGCGGAGATCCGGGCTGGTATCGACGAGGATGGGATCGTCCTCGTGGTCGACAAGGATGGACACGCGCCGCCGCCGGTTTTTCGGATTTTCCGGATCGCAGGCGCCCCAATCATTCCCGACCCGCGGCACGCCCGAAGAGGTCCCGCAGCCCAGGATGCGAACCTTCATTGCACCGCCTTGGCGAAAAGTTTGCGGAAGTTGGCGCTTGTGGCGCTGGACAGTTGCTCAAGCGTCTCGCCGCGCAACGCCGCGAGAAACTTCGCGGTATCCGCAACGAAGGCCGGCTCGCACGGCTTTCCCCGGTGCGGCACCGGGGCGAGGAAGGGAGAGTCCGTTTCGATCAGCAGCTTGTCGAGGGGCAGCCAGCAGGCAGTATCCTGAAGATCCTTCGCATTCTTGAAGGTGACGATGCCGGAGATCGAGATGTAGAAATCCAGGTCCAGCGCCTTACGCGCGAAATCGGCGCTGGCGGTGAAACAGTGAATGACGCCGGTAAAGGCCCCCTTCCCCATCTCCTCCGCCAGGATCGCGGCGGTATCTTCCTCCGCCTCGCGTGTGTGGACGATGAGCGGCAGGCCGGTTTCGCGGGCGGCGGCGATATGGCTTCGAAAGCTCGCACGCTGCCGGTGGCGATCCGACTTGTCATAGTAGAAATCAAGGCCGGTTTCGCCGATGCCGACGATACGCGGGTGCTGGGCGCGCTCGACGAGGGTCGCGGTCTCGACATCGGGATGGGTGTCGGCATCGTGCGGATGGATGCCGATGGAGGCCCAGACGTCGGGCTCTCGTTCAGCGACGCCCACCACATCGTCCCACTCGCTGGCGCGGGTGGAGATGTTGAGCATCGTATCGACGCCAGCCGCGCGGGCGCGGGCAAGGACGCCCTGCTGGTCTTCGACCAAGCCCTTATAGTTGAGGTGGCAGTGGCTATCGATGAACATTGGCAGCTCTTTC
>DATDNN010000235.1:0-17914 GCA_036518255.1 Allosphingosinicella sp.
ACGAAACTATAGGCGGGACGTTCGCCGTCGGCATTATGGTCTTCCCGCAACACTTCTTGCCAAAGAGACGCATCGGGAGCCGTAAGAACCGTCTCCCCCTCCGCCTCTAAATGCACCTCGGTCAGTTCCCAGGATGTGGCCAGCGGCTCGAACAGGCGGATGATTTCCGCGCCGCCGATTATCGACACGCGTTCGCCGCCAGCCGCAGCCAGCGCCTCTTCCGCCGAATGCACGGTTTCGGCGCCTTCGGCCTTCCACCTCAAATCGCGGGTGATTACGATGTGCCGCCGTCCGGGCAGCAGGCCGGGCAGGCTTTCGAATGTCTTGCGGCCCATGATCATCGGCGCGCCGCTCGTCACCGCCTTGAAATGTTTGAGGTCGGCGGGGAGGTGCCAGGGAAGTTTCCCGTCCTTGCCGATCACCCCATTGTCGGCGCGGGCGACGACGATGACGATCTCCTGCATCATATCGCCCCCTCTGCCGTCAGCCCTGAGCCTGTCGAAGGGCGGGCGCGCGTTCCGAAGCGGGCTTCGACAAGCTCAGCCCTGGCGGCGGCGGAAAGGGTCACACCGCGACCTCGGCCTTGATGTGGGGGTGGGGATCGTAGCCCGCGATCTCGAAATCCTCATAAGCGTACTGATCGATGCCGTCGGGCTTTCGCTTTATCGTCAGCGTCGGCAGCGGGCGCGGATCGCGGGTGAGTTGCAGGCGGGCCTGGTCGAGGTGATTGGAGTAGAGGTGGCAGTCCCCGCCGGTCCAGACGAAGGTGCCCGGCTCCAGATCGCATTGCTGGGCGAGCATGTGGGTTAGGAGCGCATAGCTTGCGATGTTGAACGGCACGCCGAGGAACACGTCGGCGCTGCGCTGGTAGAGCTGGAGGTGGAGTTTGCCGTTCGCCACCTGCGTCTGGAACAGGCAGTGGCAGGGGGCGAGCGCCATCCGGTCGATTTCGGCCGGGTTCCAGGCCGACACGATCTGGCGGCGCGAGGAGGGGTTGTTTTTGATCTGGTCGATGAGACCGGCAATCTGATCGATATGCACGCCGTTCGGGCCTTCCCAGTCGCGCCATTGCTTGCCGTAGACCGGGCCGAGATCGCCATTCTCGTCCGCCCATTCGTCCAAGATGCTGACCTTGTTGTCCTTCAGATAGCGGACATTGGTGTCGCCGTTGAGGAACCACAAAAGCTCGATGATGATCGAGCGGAGGTGGAGCTTCTTCGTCGTGACGAGCGGGAAGCCCTTCGACAGGTCGAACCGCATCTGGTGGCCGAAGACGGAGAGGGTGCCGGTGCCGGTGCGGTCCTGCTGCTCCACGCCTTCGTCAAGAATGCGGGCGATGAGATCGTGATAGGCTTGCATGGCGTCGCTTATGGCCGCTCGCACGCCGCAATCCAAGCGGGATTGCTTGGGTCCGAAATGGAGGCAGTTTGCCACCACTCCGGTGCGAAAGCATGGCACAGGAGGCCATGGCTTCCGGCTCGACAATCACACGGATCCGGACGGCAAGGGATGCGGCCGATCTGTTCGCGCCCTTGCTTGCGGACGCGCGGGAGGAGCGGCTGATCGTCGCGCATCTTGGCGCGGACGGAGAATTGCTCCGCCTCAGCGAAGCCGGGCGCGGTTCGGAAGACGCCGTGCCGCTGCCGATGCGGCGGATCGTGCGGGAAGCGCTTTTCGTCGAAGCGGCGGCGATCATCCTCGCCCACAATCATCCAAGCGGCGACCCGAGCCCCAGCAATCGCGACATGGTCACCACGCGGCGGCTCGCGGAGATCGCCCGCGCGCTGGGTGTCGGCTTACGCGATCATCTGATCTTCGCGGGCCGCGAATGCCGCAGCCTTCGGGCCATGGGTTTGCTTTAGGTCCCGTAAGTCCCCTGGTTCCCCGGCGAAGGCCGGGGTCCAGTCTCCTCAGTTCCGGACGGCTGGGCTCCGGCCTCCGCCGGAGCACTGCTCCGTTTTCAGGCCGGGCAGACCTTGATCTGACTAGGCTCCGGCCGTGCGCCGCGCGCGACGAACTGGGCGAAATAGGATTCGCTGTCGCCTAGCCGTTCGAAGCTGGCGAGTTCATAGCCGACCGCCGCGAATTCGCAGATGAGGAGCCGTGGCGGGGTGCCATGGCGGTCGGTCGGCCGGTCGGCATCGACGACGACGACGCTGCCGTCGCCCTTGAGGCTGGCGCGCAGGTGCCAGAGGAACTCGCTCGGCCGCTCGATCTCATGATACATATGGATCAGGAACACCCGGTCGAACGAACGGTCCGGCAGCTTGGGGTCGTTGGGTTCGCCGAGCTTTACCGCGACATTGTCGAGCCGTTCGCGCTGGACGCGGCGGGCGAGCGCGTCGCGGGTCGCCGGCACGATGTCCTGGGCGAGCACGCGGCCCTCCCTGCCGACGAGCGGGGAGAGGCGGACGGTATAATAGCCTTCGCCCGCCCCAATGTCGGCGACCGACATGCCGGGCTTTACGCCCGCCAGCCGCATCACCGTTTCGAATTCGGCGACGCTGTCGCGCGCATCTTCGTTGAGGTAGCGCGACGAAACGATCGGCGCCACGGGACGCTGCGGCTCGGGGAAGGGGGATTTCTCCGGCTGCGCCTTGCAGGCGGAAAGGATAAGGAAGGCAGATAAGAGACCCGTTCGTCCCGAGCGAAGTCGAGGGGCGGTGGTCTGAACGCCCCTCGACTTCGCTCGGGACGACCGATGGTCCAGATTAATCCACATCTTCAACTTCGACCTTCTCGCCCGTCACGCGCTGCGAGAGAGCGGCGGCCATGAAGCGGTCGAGATCGCCGTCGAGGACGTCGGAGGGCGCGGTGGAGGTGACGCCGGTGCGCAGATCCTTCACCAGCTGATAGGGCTGGAGGACGTAGGAGCGGATCTGGTGGCCCCAGCCGATGTCGGTCTTGCTGGCCGCGGTGGCGTTGGCTTCCGCCTCGCGCTTCTGAAGTTCCAGTTCGTAAAGACGGGCGCGGAGCTGATTATAGGCTTCGGCCTTGTTCTTGTGCTGCGAACGCTGGTTCTGGCACTGCACGACGATGCCGGTCGGAATGTGCGTGATGCGGACGGCGGAGTCGGTCGTGTTGATGTGCTGTCCGCCGGCGCCCGACGCGCGATAGGTGTCGATGCGCAGGTCGCTTTCATTATATTCGACCTCGATATTTTCATCGATCACCGGATAGACCCAGACCGACGCGAAGCTGGTGTGGCGGCGTGCCGAGCTGTCATAGGGGCTGATGCGGACCAGGCGGTGGACGCCGCTCTCGGTCTTGGCATAGCCATAGGCATTCTCGCCCTTCACCAGCAGGGTGGCGGACTTGATGCCCGCCTGTTCGCCCGCATGATAATCGACGAGTTCGACCTTCATGCCGTGCCGCTCCGCCCAGCGCGTATACATGCGCTGCAACATGCCCGCCCAGTCGTTCGATTCCGTGCCGCCCGCGCCGGAATTGATTTCGATATAGGTGTCGTTGGCATCGGCCTCGCCCGCGAGGAGGGCGGTAACCTTGTCCTTCTCCGCGCGCTCGGCCAGCGCGCCGAGCGAGGCGACGGCATCGTCGACCAAAGCGTCGTCGCCTTCGGCCTCGGCCATCTCGATGAGCTCGACCGTGTCTTCCAGTTCCTTGGAGATCGCGTTGGTGGCCGAAATGGCTTCGTCCAGCCGCCGCCGCTCGCGCATCACCTCCTGCGCCTGCTTGGCGTCGTTCCACAGGGCTGGATCCTCGACGCGTGCATTGAGTTCGTCGAGGCGCCGCAGCGCGCGATCCCAGTCGAGAAAGCGGCGGAGAAGCGCCAGCGCGGCGTTGATCTGATCGACATGGGCTTGCGCTTCGGCGCGCATATTCAATCCTTCACATAGGCCGTTCGTATCGAGCGAAGTCGAGATGAGACTGCGCTGCGCCCCTCGACTTCGCTCGGGACGAACGAAAACAAGCGGCAGTTAGTAAATCCCGCCCTGACTTTGCAAGAAATCGCTGCTGCTTTGTGCGGGCGGCGGGGTATTGGCCTCCGGCTTCGGCGGCTGGGCGGCGCTCGTGGCCGTTTTGGGCGGCGGCAATATGTCGCGGCGCACAGTCCGGCGCGGTTCGCTTTCCGGCTTGAACGCTTCCCAGATCACGTCCGCCTTCGGCTCGTTCGTCGGCCAGGCGCCGAACACCTTCTTGCCCGAGCGGCGATCGATGCGGACCATGCGTATGCCTTCGGGCGCGCGGAACGGCACCACCGGCATATCCATCAGGCTCGCCTTGGCGAATTGCTTGAAGATCGGCGCGGCGAGCGTGCCGCCTTGGGCATAGCCGCCCATCGGCCGGGGCTGATCGAAGCCCATGTAGACGCCCGCCACCACCTGCGGCGTGCCGCCGATGAACCAGACGTTGGTGGGGCCGGTGGTCGTGCCGGTCTTGCCGAACATCGGGCGATTAAGCTCGCGCAGCGTCTGCGCCGTGCCGCGCGTCACCACGCCTTCCAGGATATGCACCATCTGATAGGCGGTCATCGGATCGACGAGCTGCTTGGTGCGCAAGGGCGGGCGCGGCATCGGCTTTCCGTCCCAGTCGGGCGCGTTGCAGCCTTCGCACGGGCGGGTGTCGGCGCGGTAGATGACCTTGCCGTTCCTGTCCTGCACATAGTCGATCAGGGTCGGCGTCAGCGCCCGGCCCTGATTGGCGAGGATCGCGAAGGCGTTGGTCATCTTCATGACCGTGGTGTCGCCCGCGCCCAGCGAGATGGCGAGATAGGGCTTGTAATCGCCGACGCCCAGGATGCGGGCGAGGCGCACCACCTTGTCCATGCCGGTCTGGCTCGCGGCGCGCACCGTCATCAGGTTGCGCGATTGTTCGAGGCCCCAGCGCATCGTCTGCTGCCCCGCATAGCCGCCCGAAAAGTTGCGGAAGCATTTCTGCGGCAGGCCCGGCCCCTGCGAGGCGCAGAAGGGCGCGTCCTCGATGAGGGTCGCGGGCGTCATGCCGTTGTCGAGCGCGGCGGAATAGACGATCGGCTTGAAGGTCGAGCCCGGCTGGCGCTGGGCCTGCGTCGCGCGGTTGAAATCCGAACCGCGTATGTCGAAGCCGCCCTGCATGGCGAGCACCCGGCCGGAGCCCACTTCCTCCACCACCATGCCGCCCGAAATGCGGGGTACGGAGCGAAGCGAATAGGCGCCGTCCTCCTGCTTCACCGCCACGATCATGCCGGGCTTCAGATAGCTGAAGGCCGATCCGCCCCCGCCGCGCTTCGGCATGGCGGCACCGGAGGCGGGAAGAATGCCGGTGGTGCCGTCCTCGAAACCGATGGTGGCGCTGCCGCCTTCCTTGCTCAGAACGACCGCCTTGCGCCAATCGTCATAGCCGACGCCATATTGCTTGGCGGCGAGTTGCCCGCGCCAGTCGCCGGTGACGTCGATCGACAGGCCAGGGTCGCGCCAACCGCCGCCGCGGTCGTAGCGGACGAGGGCGTCGCGCAGCGCGGTCTCCGCCGCCTGCTGCATCCTGGTATTGAGCGAGGTGCGCACCCATAGGCCGCCCGCATAAATGCCGTTCGGTCCCTTTTCCTTTTCCTCGCCATAGCGGCCGATCAGTTCGCGGCGCACCTCTTCCATGAAATAGCCGCCGACATTGCGGATGCTGTTCCTCGGGCCGCGCACGGTGCCGAGCGGCGCGGTGGCGGCTTCGGCCCGCTGCGCCTCGCTGATATAGCCGTTATTCGCCATCTCGCGCAGAACGTAATTGCGCCGGGCAATGGCGCGGTCGGTCTGCCGATAGGGATCGTAATTGCTGGGCGCCTTGGGAAGGACGGCCAGATAGGCGACTTCCGGCAGGGTCAGCTGGTCGACGTCCTTGTCGAAATAGGCCCGCGCCGCCGACTGCACGCCATAAGCGTTCCGGCCGAGAAAGATCTGATTGAGGTAGAGTTCGATGATCTGCTGCTTCGACAGCACATTTTCGATGCGGCGAGCGAGGAAGGCTTCCTTGATCTTGCGCGTCACCGAATATTCGTCGCCGAGGAGGAGGTTCTTCGCCACCTGCTGGGTGATGGTGGAGCCGCCGCGCGCCCGCTCGCCCGATCCCGCCTTGGCGATATAGTCGAACACCGCGCCGATCGTGCCCGGATAATCGATGCCGCCATGGCTGAAGAAGGTCTTGTCTTCGGCCGAGATGAAGGCCTGGATGAGCTGCGGCGGCATTTCGTCATAGCTCAGCTCCACCCGCCGCTCGCGGGCGAAGCTCTGCACCGGATTGCCGTCCACATCGCGCACGTTGGTGGGAAGGGCGGGCTGGTAGGTAAGGAGTGATTCCGCCGAAGGCAGACCCGTCGCGAACATCAGGTACAGGGCGAGATAGCCGATGATCGGCAGGGCGATCAGCACGGCCCCGATCTTGCCCCAGCGCGTCGCCCAGATGGCGCGCAGCCTGTCGCCCGCCCGGGCCAAGGCGGAACGGATGTCGAAACGGGGGGCAGGGGCCGATTCTGCGGTCATTCGCAACGGCCTTAGACGATAAGGCGGGAGGGGTGAAGAAAAAGGCTTTCAGTGCTCCTGCTTTCGCAGGAGCATTATTTGCTGGCATGCGTCACCAGCCCTGCCGCATGGATTTCGACGGCGCGCCTCACGGCTTCCGCGATGCGCGCCCGGCCTTCGGGAGACAGGAGGAAGGCCGCATCCTCATTGTTGGTGAGGTAACCGGCCTCGAACAGCACCGAGGGGATGTCGGGCGCTTTGAGGACGATGAGGGAGGCGAAATGCCGCGGTTCGGGCCGCAGCGGAACGCGCCCTCCCGCTTCGCGGACGAGGAGGTCGGCGAAGGTTGAGGATGCGGTCATGCTTTCGCGCTGGGCGAGATCGATGAGAATGCGGTTCACCTCGTTTCCGCCGCCCGCGACCTCGTCCGCTCCGACGATCTCGGCTGCATTCTGCTGGCGGGCGAGGAGGGCGGCCTCCCGGTCCGACGCCACTTCAGACAGGCTGTAGACCGTCGCCCCTCGCGCCTCGAAATTGGGCGCGGCATCGGTGTGGATGGAGATGAACAGCTTCGCGCCCAGTTGCCGGGCAAGCTCGTAACGCTGGCGGAGGCCGAGCCGGGTATCGCCGTCCCGCGTCAAGGCGACCCGCACGCGCCCGCCCTCGACAAGGGCGTCGCGTATGGCGCGGGCGATGGCGAGCGTCACGTCCTTCTCCCGCGTGCCTTCATGCGCGGTGGCGCCGGGATCGGAGCCGCCATGCCCGGGATCGAGGAGGATGAGCGGCCGGCCGGCCGGGCCCTCGATTTTCGGTAGCGGCGCGGCGCGCTGCGCTTCCGGCTGGAGATCGATCGTGAGTTCTTCCCCGCCTCCGGTCGAGAACAGGCCGAAAAACAGGGCGATCATGGCGGCAAGCGCGAGCATCGCCGCTGTTTGCAGCGTCAGGGCCGCTCCGGTCCAGCAAAATTGAAGTTGGTGGGGAACCCTTAACAGTTGCCGCTGTAATGCTTAGCTGTTAGGCAATCCGCAGCCGGCCGTTAGGGCCGGGGCATTCGGGCCGGCGCCGTTTCGCCGGACATCTAGGTTGACGCTGCATGAGGCATTTTTCCCCCGCATTCCAACGCCCCCTTATGGGTCATGGCGTTGCGGCGGGGGTGTGCGGGCTGGTGAATGACGCCGCCCTGCCCTTTGCAGCAGACGCACACACCTTTCTTTCAACCCGGACAGTGACGGCGCGCGATCTTTCGTCCGCGCCTTTGTCCCTATTCGAACGCGCGAGTCGCGCCTGGCTTACAAGAGCGGCGCGCGCGTGGAGTGATTTTCATGACAATGCGTATGCTGATCGATGCGCGCCACCAGGAGGAAACCCGGGTGGCCGTCGTCAAGGGAAACCGGATCGAGGAATTTGACTTCGAATCCGCCGAGCACAAGCAGCTCAAGGGGAATATCTATCTCGCCAAGGTAACCAGGGTCGAACCGTCGCTGCAGGCGGCGTTCGTCGATTATGGCGGCAATCGCCACGGCTTCCTGGCCTTCAGCGAAATCCACCCCGATTACTACCAGATCCCCAAGGAGGACCGCGAGGCCCTGCTCCGCGAGGAAGCCGAGCATGCGGCCGAGGAAGAGCGCCTGCGCGCCGCCGAGGAAAGCCGCTACGATGCGGAAGGCGGCGAAGAAGGCGACGATCGCGACGCTGTCGAAGAGATCGGCGAATTCGCCGAGGACGAGCATCATGACGACATGCCGCCCGCCCATGCCGAGCATAACCGGCCCGAGGAAAGCGCGGCCGACGAGCTGCGCAAGAAGCGCCAGGCGCTCCGCCGCCGCTACAAGATCCAGGACGTCATCAAGCGCCGTCAGGTGCTGCTCGTCCAGGTCGTGAAGGAAGAGCGCGGCAACAAGGGCGCGGCACTCACCACCTATCTCTCGCTCGCCGGCCGCTATTGCGTGCTGATGCCGAACACCAGCCACGGCGGCGGCATTTCGCGAAAGATCTCCAACGGCGCCGACCGGAAGCGCCTCAAGGCCATCATGGCCGACCTCAATCTGCCGAGGACGATGGGCTGCATCGTTCGCACGGCGGGCCTCCAGCGTACCAAGACCGAGATCAAGCGCGACTTCGATTATCTCGCGCGCCTGTGGGACGAAATCCGCGAAAAGACGCTGCAATCTTCCGCCCCCGCCCTCGTCTATGGCGACAGCGACCTCGTGAAGCGGGCGATCCGCGACATCTACAATCGCGACATCGACGAAGTGATCGTGGAAGGGGACGAAGGCTACAAGGCTGCGCGGTCCTTCATGAAATTGCTGATGCCGAGCCATGTGCGCAAGGTGAAGAGCTATGCCGACCCGGTTCCGCTCTTCCAGCGCTATGGCGTCGAAGATCAGCTGGCCGGCATGTATCAGCCGCTCGTCCAGCTGAAATCCGGCGGTTATCTCGTCATCAACCCGACCGAGGCGCTCGTCTCGATCGACATCAACTCCGGCCGCTCGACGCGCGAGCATAATATCGAGCAGACGGCCTTCGCCACCAACCTCGAAGCCGCCAATGAAATCGCGCGCCAGCTGCGCCTGCGCGACATGGCGGGCCTCGTCGTCATCGACTTTATCGACATGGAGCAGAACAGCCATGTCCGTAAGGTCGAGAAGGCGATGAAGGAGGCGCTGAAGAACGATCGCGCCCGCATCCAGGTGGGCCGCATTTCGTCCTTCGGCCTGATGGAAATGAGCCGCCAGCGCCTGCGCACCGGCGTGCTCGAAGCCTCGACCAAGCCTTGCCCGCATTGCGAAGGTTCTGGCCTGATGCGCACCGCTTCTTCGGCGGGCCTCTCCGCGCTCCGCATGATCGAGGATGAGGCTGCGCGCGGACGCGGCAACCGCATCGTGCTGCGCGCCGGACGCGAGGCCGCGGTTTATGTCCTCAACAAGAAGCGCGCCGAAATCGCCGAGGTCGAGGAACGTTATGGCGTCATCGTCGAGGTGATGATCGACGAAAGCTTCGAAGGCGCGAAGATGAGCGTGGAGGCCACCGGCCCCCGCCCTGAAAAGCGTTATGAGCCCGTCGTCTCCGCGCCCGCCGTCGATGAAGACGAGGTGATCGAGGAGTTCGAGGAAGAGGAATTCGAGGAAGAAGAGGAAGCCCGCGAACCGCGCCGTTCCGGCCGTGAGCGCGGCGAGCGCGCCGAACGCGAGGAACGGAGCGAGGACGAGGATGGCGAGCGCCGTGGCCGTCGCCGCCGCCGTCGCGGCCGTCGCGGCGGACGCCGTCGCGGAGGCGAGGGCCGGGAAGGCGAGGCGCTGGAAGCGGCTGAAACCGCGGCCGAGGGCGAAGCGGAAGGTGCGGCTCCGGCCGTCGAGGCCGCGCCCGAACCCGCCGAAGCCGGATCGGACGAGGAAAAGCCCCGCAAGTCCCGCCGCCGTCCCCGCGCCCGCCGCAAGGGCGAGGGCGAGGCGATAGCCGCCGAAGCGGAAAACGTGGCCGAGACCGTGGCCGCGCCGGTGGAAGAGGCGCCCGCGCCTGTCGCGGAAGAAGCCCCGGCCAAGCCGAAGCGCACGCGCCGCAAGAAGGCCGAAGCGGCGTCCGAGGAAGCCGCTGCGCCTGTCGAGGCGGTGCCTGTGCCCGAAGCGGCTGCGGAAGAGTCGCCTGCCAAGCCGAAGCGGACCCGCCGCAAGAAAGCCGACACCGAGCCCGTCGCTGAAGCGGCCCCGGCCCGCTCCGCGCCGGAAGCCCCGGTGATCGAGCGGCAGGAAGCAGCCAATAACGATAGCGCGGCCGAAGGCGCGGAAGGTTCGCCCCGTCGCGGCTGGTGGCAACGCACGTTCGGCGGCTGATCGAATGAAGTGAGCCTTGCCTTTCAATCGCGCGTCATCCCGGCGAAAGCCGGTGTCTCGGGACGAAAGAGGTACTTGCCGTCAGGAGATTCCGGTTTTCGCCCGAATGACGAGCGGTGAAAGATAAGGCTCACTTCATCGCCTGTTCAGGCGCCGGGAAGGAAAGGCGTATGATGGGTCAAAGCGCATACCGTGCTCCGGCGTTCACCGCCCGCCTCCTCATGCTGCTCACCTTGAGCTTCATGGCGGTGTTCCAGCCCGCCGCCGCCCAGTCGATCCTGCGCGATGCCGAGACGGAAGCCCTGTTCAAGGACATGTCCCGCCCGATCATCGAGGCGGCGGGGCTCCGGCCCGAAAATGTCGACATCGTTCTTGTGAACGACAGCACGATCAACGCCTTCGTGGCGGGCGGGCAGATCGTCTATATCCATTCCGGCCTCATCCAGGCGGCGGACAATGCCAATGAAGTGCAGGGCGTCATCGCCCACGAGCTTGGCCACGTCACCGGCGGCCACGTCATTCGCTACAATCAGGGGGCGGGTGCCGCGACCGGCATCACCGTCCTGTCCCTCCTGCTCGGCGTCGCTGCCGTCGCCGCGGGCGCGGGCGAGGCGGGGGCGGGCATCATGGCGGCGGGCCAGCAGGCGGCGATGGGCAAGTTCCTCGCCTTCCTCCAGTCCGAGGAATCGAGCGCGGATCAGGCGGGCGCCAACTATCTCTCCGGCGCGGGGGTGAGCGGCAAGGGCTCGCTCTCCTTCTTCAAGAAGCTCCAGAACCAGGAATTCCGCCTCGCCCTCTCGCAGGAGGATGGATATGGCCGCACCCACCCGCTCACCGGCCAGCGCATGCAATGGCTGGAGGCGCGCTACAAGGCCGATCCCGCTTGGGACAAGAAGACCGATCCGGCGCTGGAGGCGCGCTTCCAGCGGGTGAAGGCGAAGCTCACCGGCTACGTCAACACACCCGCCCAGACGCTGATCGCCTACCCCGAAACGAACAAGAGCGTGCCCGCCCGCTATGCCCGGGCCTATGCCTATCACAAGAGCGCTTTCCCCGACAAAGCGGTGGCGGAGGTGGACAGCCTCCTCAAGGATCAGCCGCACGATCCCTATTTCCTGGAGCTGAAGGGACAGATCCTGCTCGAATCCGGCAAGCCCGCCGATGCGCTCGCATCGCTGCGGGACGCGGTGGACCATGCGCCGGATCAGCCGTTGATCGCCGCCCTGTTCGGCCACGCGCTGATCGCCACCGAGGATCCCGCCAATTTCGCCGAGGCCGAAAAGGTGCTGCGAGCCGCCGTCGGCCGCGACAACAGCAATCCCTTCGCCTGGTATCAGCTCGGCATCATCTACGACCGGGAGGGCGATGCCGGCCGCGCCGCGCTCGCCACGGCGGAGCGCTACAATCTGGAAGGCAATCCGAAGCTCGCCCTTGCCAGCGCCGAACAGGCGATGCACGGCATTCCCGAAGGCAGCGCCGATTGGGTGCGCGCGCAGGACATCAAACTGGTCTCGGAAGCGGCGATCAAGAAAGACAAGAAGAAGTGACCGGACAAAGGGGGGCGGGGCAAAGGCTCGCCGGGTATATCAGCAGCAGGAGAATGATTTTGGCCGCAGGTCTTGTGGGGGCGCTCCTCGGCGCATCGGCGATGGCGCTCGCGCCCGGTGCGGGCATCGCCGGGGCGGACAAGGCGGCGATCGAGAAGATCGTCCACGACTATATCCTCGACCATCCCGAAATCCTGCCCGAGGCCATGGACCGCCTGCAGGCCAAGCAGACCGCCAAGGTCGTCGACGAACATCGTGCGGCGCTCGAAAAGCCTTATTCGGGCGCCTGGGCGGGCGCGGCCGATGCCGATGTCGTCCTCGTCGAGTTCTTCGATTATGCCTGCGGCTATTGCCGCGCCAGCCAGCCGGACATCGAACGCCTCCTGAAAGAAGACAAGAAGCTGAAAGTCGTGTGGCGCGAATTCCCGGTGCTTGGCGAGGAAAGCCAGGAGGCCGCGTTCGTCAGCCTCGCGGCGGCGGAAAGCGGCAAGTATCGCGCCTTCCACGACAAGCTCTTCGCGCTCGGACGCCTCGGCCCGGAGACGGTGAAGGCGGCGCAAAGCGCGGCGGGCGTCGATCCCGCGAGGGTCGCGGCGGCCAAGACCAATGCCGCCTACAAGGCCGAGATCGAAACGAATTACGACCTCGCCCGCGCCCTCAATCTTACCGGCACGCCTGCCTTCGTGGTGGGCGACCAGGTGCTTCAGGGCGCCGTGGGCTATGAAGCGCTCAAAAAGGCGATCGCGCAGGCGCGGGCGAAATAAACCCTCTCCCCTCAAGGGAGAGGGATCAGGTTGCGCCCTTGAACCCCTGCGCGATCACATACCATTCCGATGAATCCTTGCGGCTCGCGGGCGGCTTGGCATGCTTCACCGTCGTGAACTGGCGCTTCAGCTCCGCGACGAGGCCGTGGTCCGCGCCCCCGGCCAGCACCTTGGCGACATAGGCGCCGCCGGGGCGCAGCACTTCGCTGGCGAACCACAGGCCCGCTTCGACGAGCGCCATGGTGCGCAGGTGATCGGTCTGCTGGTGCCCGACAGTGTTGGCCGCCATGTCGGACAGCACAAGATCCGCCTGTCCGCCCAAGGCCTCCTTCAGCAGATCGGCGGCTTCGTCTGTCATGAAATCCATCTGGAGGATGGTGACGCCGTCGATGGGGTCGGTCGGCAGCAAGTCGATGCCGACCACGGAGGAACCCGGCACCTTCTGCCGTACCACCTGGCTCCAGCCGCCCGGCGCGATGCCGAGGTCGACGACGCGGCTGACCCCCTTCAGCAGGCCGAACCGCTCGTCGAGTTCCAGCAATTTATAGGCCGCGCGCGAGCGATAGCCCTCCGCCTTCGCCTTCTTCACATAGGGATCGTTGAGCTGCCGCTGCAGCCAGCGCGTGGAACTCGTCTTGCGGCCCTTGGCGGTCCGCACCCTCTCCTTGAGGCCTTTGCTCTTCGTCATATCGGATAGCCGTCCCGCGCCATGAGGGACCGGAGGATGCCCTCTCTTATGCCCCGGTCGGCGACGCCCAGCGTCCTCGCCGGCCAGATGTCCATGATCGCCTCCAGGATCGCGCAGCCCGCGACGACGAGGTCGGCGCGTTCGCCCCCGATGCAGGGGAGCTTCGAACGCTCCGCGATCGACATGCGCGACAGCATCTGGCTGATCTCCCGCATCGAATCCGCAGGGACCATCAGCCCGTCGATCGCCTTCCGGTCATAGGTGGGGAGGGCGAGGTGCACGCTGGCGAGCGTCGTCACCGTCCCGCTCGTCCCCATCAGGCGGATATTGTCGGCGGCGGCGGGCAATTGCTCGGCGAAGCGGCTGAAGGCGCGGCGCACCTTTTCCCGCATGCGCACATAGGCGGCGGCGCGTTCGTCCGGATCGGCGAAGTCGTGGCCTTCCGATTCCGTCAGCGACACCACGCCCCAGGGCGCGCTCCACCAGCTCTTGATCTTCGGGGTGACACCATCGGTATCGATCAGCACGAGTTCGGTCGATCCGCCGCCAATGTCGAAGATGAGGGCAGGGCCGTCGCCGGGCTCCAGCAGGCGATGGCAGCCGAGCATGGCAAGCCGCGCTTCTTCTTCCGGCGCGATGATGTCGAGCGCGAGGCCGGTTTCCCGATAGACGCGCTCGATGAATTCGCGTCCGTTCACGGCGCGGCGGCAGGCCTCGGTCGCGACCGAACGGGCGATCGACACGCGGCGGCGGCGCAATTTATCAGCGCAGACGGAAAGGGCGGAAAGCGCCCGGTCCATCGCCGCCTGACTGATCCGCCCGCTGCCCGCAAGCCCTTCGCCCAGCCGCACGACTCGCGAGAAGGCGTCGATCACCACGAACCCGTCCTCGGACGGCCGCGCGACCAGAAGCCTGCAATTGTTGGTGCCGAGATCGAGCGCGCCATAGGTGTGGCGGCCCGGCCGCCGCTGAAGCGACGGCGTCCTGGAGGCCGCATGCGCCGGACTCCCACCGGCCTTTCGCGGCACTGTGGCGGCTTGCTGCGCCATGGCCGATACACTCTTATCTTTTCTGCGGGACGGCCCATCGCCGCCCTGAACTTGCCGTAAGCTATAAGCGGCACGGCGGATTTCGGCAAGGCGAGGGGATTTTCGTAAGAGCCGCGCCAAGACGCTTGACCCCTTGAGGCGCGCCGCCTATCTGGCCCCGGCGATTGCCCGATCGTCTAATGGTAAGACTACGGACTCTGACTCCGTCAATCGTGGTTCGAATCCACGTCGGGCATCCATTTTTCTCCCTCGACATTCTCCGATATCGTCCACCGGCCCGTATCGGCCGGTGGCGTTTGCCTTCACGGGCATCGCGGTTTAGGCGTTATATCAATTCGATAGGGAGAGTGTTCATGCGCCATCTGATCCTTGCCGCCGCCCTGCTTTCGACGGCGGCCTGCACCACCGCTTCGGGCGGCGATACGGTCGCCGAAGCCTCCTCGGCGGGCGGCTACAGCATGACGGAATCGCGGGCGAAGATCGCACGGATCGAGATGGCGCCGGACGTCAGCTTCCTCAATGCCGAGGAGCGGCAGGTGGTGAACTATCTCATTCAGGCCGCGGACCTGATGAGCGAAATCTACCTCCGGCAGGTGAGCGTCGACAATCCGCGCGTCCGCGCCGAGATCGCGGCGTCGAACCGGCCGGACAAGGCCGCCTTGCTCGACATGTTCGATCTGCATTTCGGCCCCTGGGACACGCTGGAGGAAGGGCATCCCTTCTACGGCACGGAAAAGGCGCCGCCCGGCGCGGGATTCTATCCCAAGGATCTCACCAAGGCGGAGTTCGAAGCCTATCTCGCCGCGCATCCGGCGGAGAAGGCGGCGCTGACCAGCGGCTATACGGTGGTGAAGCGCGAGGGCGGCAAGCTCGTCGCCGTGCCCTACAGCCAGGAATATAAAAAGTGGCTGGAGCCTGCCGCCCAGCTCCTCGAAAAGGCGGCGGCGACCACGACCAATGCGAGCCTTAAAAAGTTCCTGACGCTCCGCGCGCAGGCCTTCCGAACCGACGATTATTATGAGTCCGAGCTTGCCTGGATGGACGTTGCCGGTACGCCGATCGAGGCGGTGATCGGGCCGTACGAGGTCTATACGGACAATCTCTACGGCGCGAAGACGGCGTTCGAGGCCTTCATCACCGTCCAGAATCCGGAGGAAAGCGCGGCGCTCGCCAAATACAAGAATTTCCTGAAAGACATGGAAGCGAACCTACCGGTCGAGGATAAATATAAGAACTTCCAGCGCGGTTTCGCCTCGCCGATCCTGGTTGCGGAGCAAGTCCATGGCGGCGGCGACAATGTGCCGGGCGTGCAGACCGTGGCCTTCAACCTGCCGAATGACGAGCGCGTCCGCGAGGCCAAGGGCGCGAAGAAGGTGATCCTCGAAAATGTGCTCGGCGCCAAATATCGGCGCATCCTGGCGCCCATGGCGGACCTCGTCCTCGTCCCCGATCAGGCGCGGCTCGTGGTCGAAAAATATATGACTAGCGAGACCCTGTTCCACGAACTCTCGCACAGCCTCGGGCCGGGCACGATCACGCTGAACGGTCGCCAGACGACCGTGAATGCGGAGCTGAAGGACGTCTATTCCGCCAGCGAGGAATGCAAGGCGGACGTGATGGGCGTCTGGAACATCCTCTACATGATGCAGCGCGGGGAGATTCCGGCGGCGGAGAAGGAGCAGCTTCTCGCCACCTATTTCGCGGGCATCTTCCGCGCCGTCCGCTTCGGCATCGACGAAGCGCATGGACGCGGCGCGGCGGTCCAGTACAGCTATCTGAAGGAGAAGGGCGCCTTCGCCTGGGATCCGGCGGCCAAACGCTACCGCATTGATTATGCGAAGATGGAAGCGGGTATCCGCGATCTCGTCGCCGATCTCGTCCGCCTCCAGGGCAATGGCGATTATGAAGGCACCAAGGCTTTCTTCGACCGCTATGCCCGCCTCGACGACACCGCCCGCGCGGTGCTGGCGACGATGGAGCATATCCCGGTCGACATTCAACCCATCTATCCGAAACGGGTGTAAGCCTCCCTTGTGCTCCTGCGAAAGCAGGAGCCCAGTTTCGCATATCGAGCCGCTGGGCTCCTGCTTTCGCAGGAGCACGCGACGCCTCCCCGGCATCCACCAACTTCCCGCCGGAAGGGGGTGCAAAGCCCCGTCGGAAGGTCTATGGGGCGCTTACCCGTGACTGTTCCCGGATAAGGGGGTGAATGACGTGGACGAAACCGCACTGCTTCTCGCACGATGGCAGTTTGCCTTCACGGTCAGTTTCCACTTCATCTTCCCGGCCTTTTCGATCGGCCTTGCGAGCTATCTCGCCGTCCTGGAAGGGCTCTGGCTCAAGACCGGCCAGGACAAATATCTCAACCTCTTCAAATATTGGCTGAAGATCTTCGCCATCGCCTTCGCCATGGGCGTCGTGTCCGGCATCGTCATGTCCTATCAGTTCGGCACCAACTGGTCGGTCTTTTCGGATAAGGCGGGGCCGGTGATCGGGCCGCTTATGGCCTATGAGGTGCTGACCGCCTTCTTCCTGGAGGCCGGCTTCCTTGGCGTCATGCTGTTCGGCATGAACCGGGTGGGGAAGGGGCTGCATTTCGCCGCGACCCTCATGGTCGCGCTCGGCACCTTCATCTCCGCTTTCTGGATCCTGTCGGTGAACAGCTGGATGCAGACGCCGGTCGGCTATGCGGTGAACGCGCAGGGGCAGTTCGTGCCGGCCGCGGGCTGGCTGGAGATCGTGTTCAACCCCAGCTTTCCCTATCGCCTCGTCCACACCGTCACCGCCGCTTACCTCACCACCGCGCTCGTCGTCGGCGGCGTCGGGGCCTGGCATCTCCTGAAAGGCCGCAAGACACAAGAGACGCGCACCATGTTCTCCATGGCGATGTGGATGGCCGCTCTGGTCGCCCCGGTTCAGATCTTCGTCGGCGATCTTCACGGCCTCAACACGCTGGAGCATCAGCCCGCGAAGGTGATGGCGATGGAAGGGCATTATGACAATTATCCGGACGGCGCCCCGCTCATCCTTCTCGGCCACCCCGATCCCGAAGCGGAGAAGACGCACGTCCTGCTCGAAATCCCGAAACTCTCCTCGCTCATCCTGAAACATGATCCCAATGCGCCGCTTCAGGGGCTGAAGAGTTTCCCGAAGGAAGATCGCCCGCCCGCGCAGATCGTCTTCTGGTCGTTCCGCATCATGGTCGGCCTCGGCCTTCTCATGTTCGCGCTCGGCCTGTGGAGCCTCCTCGCGCGGCTAAGGCGCAAGCTCTACGACTGGCCGCTCCTTCACCGTTTCGCACTCGTCATGGGGCCTTCGGGTTTCGTCGCGGTGATCGCGGGCTGGGTGACGACGGAGGTCGGCCGCCAGCCCTATGTCATCTACAATCTGCTGCGCACCGCCGACGCCGTGTCGCCGATCGGCGCGCCCGGCGTCACCGGATCGCTCATCGCCTTCGTGCTCGTCTATTTCAGCGTCTTCGCGGCGGGCACCTTCTATATCCTGAAACTGATGGGCCACGCGCCGCATCCGGGCGAGACCGCTCCGGCGACCGCGCCGATCCGCACGGCGGGCATCACGCCCTCACC
>DATDNN010000236.1:0-5163 GCA_036518255.1 Allosphingosinicella sp.
GAGGGCGGTGCGCCGCACGGCCGAAGCGGGCGCCTCCAGCACCAGCGCAAGGGCGAGGCCGAGGAGGATGTAGAGCGTCGTCCACACTACACCGAACGTCCAGCCGGGCGGCATCGCCTCGGGCTTCGCCAGCCCGTCGAACCAGGGATTGCCGTAGCCCGATCCCGATACCCAGCCCGAAGCGAGACCGAGGAGCAGGATGGCGGGAACGGTGATGACGGCATGACGCCAGAAGGAACGGTGGGATGCGGCGGTGGCTGTATCGGCCATGACGTTTCCTTTCCTATTCGGCGGGAATGGGCCTCGCGAGTTCGGCCTCCAGCTTCCGCGCCACTTCCTGGGGTGAACCCGTGTAACGCGCAAAACGCGCATAAAGTACCGGAATGAGGAACAGGGTGATGACGGTCGAGATCGACACGCCGAACACCACCACCACGCCGATAGCCTGGCGCGCGCCGGCACCCGCCCCCGTCGCGATCATCAGCGGCACCGCGCCCGCGACCGTCGCGATCGAGGTCATGAGGATCGGGCGAAGGCGCCGGGCCGAGGCTTCGCGGATCGCCGCGCCGACATCGCGGCCCGCGTCGCGCAGCTGATTGGCGAATTCGACGATGAGAATGCCGTTCTTGGCCGCAAGGCCGACCAGCATGACGATGCCGACCTGGCTGTAGAGGTTCATCGTCTGGCCCATCAGGGCGAGGCCCACCACGCCGCCCGCGACGGCGAGCGGTACGGTGGTGATGATGACGCCGGGGTGGACGAAGCTTTCGAACTGGGCGGCGAGCAGGAGGTATACGACGAGGATGGTAAGGGCGAAGACGAGCCAGATCGATCCGCCCGCCTCCTTGAACGACTGGCTTTCGCCGCGATAGCCGACCGCCGCCACCTCGGGCGATTGCGCCGCCTGCTGTTCGAGGAAGCTCAATGCCTCGCCAAGCGACGTGCCGGGCGCAAGGCCGCCCGAAAGGGTGATGGCGCGCAGCTTGTTGAACCGGCCGAGATCGCGCGCGCCCGCCGTCTCGCGGGTAGTAACGAGGTTGGATAGCGGGATCAAGGCACCCGTCCGGCTGCGCACATAGATGGAGGCAAGCCTCGCCTCGGTCGAACGGGCGCCCGCTTCGGCCTGCACGATCACGCGATATTCCTCGCCGCGATCGACATAGGTGGTGACACGGCGCGATCCGAGCAGGGTCTGAAGCGCCTGACTGACGTCGGACACGGAAACGCCGAGATCGCCGGCCCGCTGCGTATCCACATCGATCCGGAGCTGGGGCTTCGTCTCCTTGTAATCGGAATCGAGATTGACGATGCCGGGGAAGCCTTGCGCGGCGGCGATGATCCGGTCGCGCGCACGGGCGAGATCCTCATAGGAGCCGCCGGCGATCACGAAATTGACCGGCTGGCCGCGGCCGCGATTGAGCGAGGATCGGATCGCCGCATTGCCGCGTATCGCGGGCACCTGGGCGAGTTCCTTGTTCACCGCATTGACCACGTCCGAGGTGGGAATGTCGCGGTCCTTCCATTCCTTTAGGAAGATGGTGACGTTGCCGCTGTTGAAATCCTCGCTGGCGCCGAAGCCGCCCGGCGCGCGGGTGATGACGGTGCGCACCACCCCGTCGTTCAGCATCGGCAGGAGCTTGCCCTCGATCTCACCCATATAGCCGCGCATCGCTTCATAGCCCGTGCCTTCCGGCGCGGCGATGCTGGCGGCCATGATGCCGGTATCCTCGGTCGGCACGAGTTCGGACTTGATCGTGGTGAAGAGGAAACCGGCACCAACGAGCAGGGCCAGGACGGCGAGCAGGGGCAGCAGCGGCTTGCGGAGCGTCCGGTCGAGCCGGCTGGCATAGAAGGCTTCGAGGCGCTGGAAGCGGCGGTCGACCCAGGCGGCGATCCGCCCCCTTTCCTCATGCTTCAAGAGCTTCGAACAGAGCATCGGCGTGAGGCTGAGCGCGAGGAAGCCCGAAAAGGCGACCGCCCCGATCATTGCGACGGCGAGTTCACGGAACAGGAGGCCGGTCTGGCCGGAAATGAACATGATCGGCACGAACACCGCGCAGATGACGAGCGTCGTCGAAATGATCGCGAAGCCCACCTGCCGGGTGCCCTCGAACGCGGCGGAGAGCGGCGGTTCGCCCTGCTCGATGCGGTGATAGACGTTTTCCAGCACCACGATCGCGTCATCGACCACGATGCCGATGGAAAGGACGAGCGCGAGCAAGGTGAGGAGGTTGATCGAAAAGCCGAAAGCGGCGAGCACCGCGAAGCTGCCGAGGAGACAGAGCGGCACGGTGACGGCGGGGATCAGGGTCGCGCGCCAGCTGCCGAGGAACAGGAAAATCACGACAACGACGAGCACCGCCGCCTCGCCGAGCGTATGCCAGACCTTCTCGATTGCCTCGCCGATGAACAGGGATTCGTCCGATCCGACGCTGATCGTCATGCCTTCGGGCAGGGAGGGGCGGATATCCTCGGCGAGCTTCTTGGCCTGATCGGCGACGGCAAGGGTATTGGCGCCGGACTGGCGAACGATGCCGAGGCCGACGGCGGGCTGGCCGTTCAGATGGAAGAAGCCATAGGGATTTTCCGGCCCCTGCTCCACCCGGGCAACGTCGCCGAGGCGGACGAGATAGCCATTGTCGCCGCGCCCCACGATAAGGGCCGAAAATTGCTGCGGCGTCGTGAAGGCCCGGTCGACGCGGAGCGTGACATTCTGGCTCGCCGATTCGATGCGCCCTGCGGGCAGCTCGACATTCTGGGTTCTGAGCGCAGCCTCCACATCCGCCGGAGTAAGACGGAAGGCGGCGAGCCGTTCGGGATCGAGCCAGACGCGCATGGCCGGACGCGCCTCGCCGCCGATGAAAACCTGGGCGACGCCGTCGATAGCGGAGAAGCGGTCGACGATGTTGCGGTCGACATAATCGGATAGCTGTAGCGGCGACCAGCCGGGCTTGGAAATGACAAGGAACAGGATCGGCGAAGCGTCCGCATCGACCTTGCGGACCTCGGGCGGCTGCACTTCGTCCGGCAGATCGTCGGCCGCGCCGCCCACCCGGTCGCGTACATCGTTGGCGGCGGTATCGACCGACCGGCCGGGTGCGAATTCGACGGTGATGTCGGAACGGCCGTCCTGCGAGCGGGACGTGATCGTCTGCAGACCCTCGATGCCGGAAAGGCGTTCTTCCAGCACCTGCGTGACCCGGCTTTCGACGACCGAGGCGGCGGCACCGGTATAGACGGTCTGGACCGAGACGACCGGCGGATCGACGTCCGGATATTCGCGCACCGACAGGCCGAGAAACGCGACAATGCCAATCACGCCGATCAGCAGCGCGACGACTGCGGCGAAGACCGGGCGCTTAACCGATATGTCGGAAAGCTGCACTTACCTGCCCTTTGCCCCGCCGCCCGCAGGCGCGGCATTTCGGGCACCCGCGAGGCGGACCTTCATCCCGTCGGACAATTTGACGACGCCTTCGGTGACCACCGGCTGTCCGGGCTTCAGGCCTTCCAATATCTCGACGCGGCCATTGGCGCGTAGGCCGGTGCGCACTTCAACGCGCTTCGCCTTGGTATCTTTGCCGACCGTATAGACGAAGCGCTTGTCGCCTTCCCCCACCACGGCAAGTTCCGGCACGGAAAGCGCGAGGCGCGGCGCGGCTTCGATGGCGACGGTCAGCAGCATGCCGGGCTTCAGCTTCCGGTCCGGATTGGGCAGGCGCGCGCGCACGGTGACGGCGCGGCTGTTGGGATCGATCACCGGATCGATCGTCGCGATCTGGCCGCGGAAGGGCTGGTCGGGATAGGCGACGGATACCGCCTCGATCGTCTGGCCGGGACGGATAGCGGGAAGCACCGTTTCCGGCACCGGGAAGTCGAGCTTCACCGAGCTTACATCGCTGATCGTCGCGATTTCCGTGCCCGCCGTCACCACCGCGCCCGGCGAGATGGTGCGCAGCGACACCCAGCCCGAAAAGGGCGCGCGGATCACGCGGTCGCCGATCTGGGCTTCTGCGCTCGCGGCCTGCGCCCGCGCCTGGGCGGCTAGCGCGGTCTGCGTGTCGAGGTTGCTGATCGTCGCGAAACCGCGCTCGCGCAGCGCCTGGATGCGGCGCAGCTGCTGATCGGCCTCGCGGGCGCGGGCCTGGGCTTCCGACAGCTGGGCAGTTTCCTGCCCCTGCGCCAGCACCGCGATGGTCTGCCCGGCGCGCACATAGGCGCCGTCGTCGAAATTGAGGCGCACGATCCGTTCGGTAACGGGCGCGGCCAGCGTCACCTGTTCGTTGGCGAGCGCGGTGCCGACCGCCTCGATCCTGTCGACGAAGCGCATCGTGGTCGCAGGCTCGGCCTTGACGAGCGGCGGCGGCCGGTCCCGCTTGCCTTCGGCTTGCCCGCAGGCGGCGAGGGAGAGGCAGAGGAGCGCTGTGATGAGAGGATGTTTCATGGGCACAAACGGGCCGCTAGCCCGCGCCGGAAGGGTTATCAAGACCGCGTCGCCCCCAACAGAAATTCAACATTGCCCTCGGGCCCCGTGATCGGGCTCTGCGTGACGCCTTCGACGCGCCAGCCGCGGGATTCCACCCAGTCTGCGGCGGCCTGGCTGACCCGTAGATGAACGGCGGGATCGCGCACCACGCCGCCCTTGCCGATCTCCTCCCGCTCCGCCTCGAACTGCGGTTTGACAAGCGCGGCCAGCCGGCCGCCGGGCTTGGCGAAATCGAGCGCGGTATCCAGAACCTTGGCAAGCGAGATGAAGCTCGCGTCGCAGACGATGATGTCGACCGGCTCGGTGACGATGGCGGGCGTCAGATAACGGGCGTTGGTCTGTTCGTGGACGATGACGCGCGGATCGCTCCGCAATTTCCAGGCGAGCTGGTTGGTGCCGACATCCACCGCGAAGACCTTCGCCGCGCCTTTCTGCAAAAGCACGTCGGTAAAGCCCCCGGTCGACGAGCCGACGTCGAGGCCCACAGCGCCGGCCACGTCCCAGCCGAAATGATCGAGCGCGTGGGCGAGCTTGATCCCGCCGCGCGAGACCCAGGGATGTTCGCGCCCCCGCACCTCCAGGGGCGCGTCGTCGGCCAGCGCCTGCCCGGCTTTGTCGATCTTCCGTTCGCCCGAATAGACGAGTCCCGCCAGGATCAGCGCCTGCGCCCTGGACCG
>DATDNN010000237.1:0-2176 GCA_036518255.1 Allosphingosinicella sp.
CGAGGCGGCCAACATCGGTCATGCGCTGCTTCGCATCCTCCCAAGCGGCGCGGAGCAGGAGATGATCGGGCTCGTAGCGGCGGAGCACGTCGTAGATGAGATCGGTCGAAAAGGTGACCTGGCGCCCCGATTTACGCTTGCCGGGATGATGCCGCTCGACGAGGCCGCCGATCACCGCGACTTCGCGGAAAGCGCGTTTCAAGAGATTGGAGCCCTGCACCCATTCAACGAATTCATTTTCGAGAATGTCGGCGGAAAGAAGGGCGGCCGGATCGGCGATGGGCTCGAGGCCGTAGCAGGCGAGCGCATAATCGTTGGAGACGAAGCCCAGGGGCTTCAATCCCAGCGCCTCCATGCGCCGGGTGATGAGCATGCCAAGCGACTGGTGTGCGTTCCAGCCTTCGAAACTGTAGAGCACCATATGATGCCGCCCCTCGTGCGGGAAGGTTTCGACGAGCAGCTGATCGGGGGCGGGCAGGGTCGAGCGGCGCGCCTGCGCCTCCAGCCAGTCGCGCACATCGTCCGGAAAGCGGGGCCATTGCTGGCGGTCGTGGAGGAAGCGGCGGACGCGGTCCGACAGGTTGGTCGTCATCGCCATGCGCGCGCCGACATAGGTGGGGATGCGCGCCGATTTGCTGGTGGCGCGGACGAACAGGTCGGTGCCGTCGATCTTTTCAACCTCCAGCACCAAGCCGGAAAAGAAGAAGGTGTCACCCGGGCTCAGGGTAGAGGCGAAATAATCCTCGACCGTGCCAAGCTTGCGGCCGTTCCTGAACTTCACCTCGAGGAGCGGCGCGTCGACGATGATGCCGGCATTCATCCGGTGCTGCTGGATGAAGCGGGGATGGGAGATGCGCCACAGGCCGTCCGGCCCCTTGGTCAGCCGCTTGAACTTGTCATAGGCGCGCAGGGCATAGCCGCCGCTTTCGATATAGGCGAGCACCTGGCCGAACAGATCGGCGGACAGGCCCGCATAAGGCGCGGCGGAGCGGATTTCCGCCAGCATCTCCTCCTCACGAAACGGCGCGGCGCAGGCGAGGCCCATGACATGCTGCGCGAGCACGTCGAGCGCGCCGGGGCGGAAGATTTCGGGATCGAGCTCGCCTTCATCGATCGCGTCCAGCGCGGCGCGCGCTTCAAGATATTCGAATCGGTTGCCGGGAACCAGGATCGCTTCGGAGGGCTCGTCCAGCCGGTGGTTGGCGCGGCCGATGCGCTGGAGGAGGCGCGAGGAGCCCTTGGGCGCGCCCATCTGGATGACGAGGTCGACGTCACCCCAGTCGACGCCGAGATCGAGGCTTGCCGTACAGACCAAAGCGCGCAGACGCCCGTCGGCTACCGCATTCTCCACCTTCCGCCGCGCCTCGACCGAGAGCGAGCCGTGATGGATGCCGATGGGGAGATTCCCTTCATTCACCGTCCAGAGATCCTGGAAGATGAGTTCGGCAAGGCTTCGGGTGTTGCAGAAAATGAGGCTCGTCTTGTGCGCCTCGATCTGCTTCATCACCTGCGCCGCCGCCCAGCGCCCGGAATGGCCGGACCAGGGGATGCGCTCATCCTCCGGCAGCATGATCGCGATCTCCGCCTTCGCACCGGGATCGCCGATCACCACGTCCACCGTTTCGATGTCCGCGTCGGGTGCGAGCCAGCCCTGATAGGCTTCGGGATCGGACACGGTGGCCGACAGGGCGACGCGCCTTAGCCCAGGCGCCAGCTTCCGCAACCGCGCCATGGCGAGCGAGAGGAGGTCGCCGCGCTTACCCGACGCGAAGGCGTGCACCTCGTCCACCACGATGGTGCGCAAATTGGCGAAAAGGAGCGCGCTATCCTCATGGCTGAGGAGCAGGGAAAGCGATTCCGGCGTGGTGAGCAGGATGTGCGGCGGCTTCACCCGCTGCCGCGCCTTGCGCTCGGACGGCGTGTCGCCCGTCCGTGCTTCGACCCGGATCGGCAGGCCCATCTCTTCGATCGGCGCCAGAAGATTGCGCCGCACGTCGACGGCCAGCGCCTTCAACGGCGACACGTAGAGCGTGTGCAGGCCCTGGAAATCCCCAGCCTCGGCAAGCTCCGTCAAAGTCGGCAGGAAACCGGCGAGCGTCTTGCCCGCGCCGGTGGGAGCAACCAGCAAGGCGTTCCGGCGAGCGCGGGCCGCGGCAAGCATTTCCAGCTGGTGCCG
>DATDNN010000238.1:0-3072 GCA_036518255.1 Allosphingosinicella sp.
CGGCTATTCTCTCCATTGGTGAGAATGGCGTCGAGCACCACGATCGCCGCCATGTCGGGATCGGAAAAGCCCGGCGTCTTCCAGGTTGATGCGACTACCGGCAGCGGTACGTTCGGCGCATAAGCCGTCACGGCGCGCGGGCTGGTGCGCGGTTTTTCCTTCTCCTTGATGGCGAGCGAAATCCTATTCGCCCGCGCCGGAATGCCGCCGAAATATTGGTCGACCCACTTGTCGAGCTCCGCCGGATCGAAATTGCCGGACACGATGAGCGCCGCCGTGTCGGGTCCGTAATAAGCCTCGTGGAACGCGCGGGCGTCGTCCAGCTTGGCGGACTCAAGATCGGCGATGCTGCCGATGGTCGGGCGGCGCGAGGGCAGGCTGTCGAAGCTGTTGTCGGAAATGACGAAATTGAACAGGCGCCCGTAAGGGGGCGCAAGCACGCGCTGGCGAAGCTCTTCCTTCACGACGTTGCGCTCGGTCTCGAACACCTGATCGTCGACCACCGGCCGCGCCATGCGCTCGGCATGGGTCCAGAGCATGGTTTCGAGGTATCGGGCGGGCACGATCTCGTAATAATTGGTGCGATCATACCAGGTCGATGCGTTGCGCACCCCGCCGACATCCTCGGTCAGCTTGTTGATCATATTATAGGGCATGTTCACCGTCTTGCGGGACAGGATATGCTCGAAGAGGTGCGCGAAGCCGGAGCGCCCCTGAGGATCGTGCTTCGATCCCACATCATACCATACGGAGACCGCGACATTGGGCGTCGTCGTGTCGCGAAGGGCGAAGACGCGCAGGCCGTTCTTCAGCGTCCGCTGGGTAAACTGGATGGACGGCACCGACACCGCCTTCGAGTCCGCGGGCGTGGCCGCCGCGGGAAGGCAGAGCGCCGCCATGCTCACTGACGCCGCCGCGACCACCGCCGCTTTTCGTCCCCAACCGCTCATTCTCATTCTCCCGGCATCGAATTCCTGCCGGGAGTGATACGCAAAAAGGCGCCGCGCGCCAGCCGCTTCTATATCGAAAGTTAGCGCCGCTTTTTGCCCTTGGTCCAATATCGCGGGGATAGGGCGCGCCGTACAAGGATGCACATGTCCCGGAGGTTCGTGGGGTACAGCCGGGACATGGGTCCCGCCGCGTTGCTCCCTTCGCGGCGGGACCACCTGACCTCCCATGCGAACACGGTCTCAAACCGGTTATCGTCCGTCTCCCATTCCTCCTCAGGATGAAATCTCCAGCTCCAAGAACGGCATTGAGAGCCGCAATTCGGTGCCTTTCACGCGGTCCGAACGGAGATAGACGGTGGCTATACCCTTCGATAAATTATGTTTTCTCCATTTGGCCAATATCCGCCATGGCCGGCACCGGCTAACATGCGCTTATGACCTGAATGCTCGTGGGGTGCATTCAGGTCATACCCGGCCCCGCCGTGTTCTCCCTTCGCGGCGGGGCCCAACAGCCGGACGGCCGTCAATCGCTACACCGTCCGCCCGGCCTGTCACGGCACGCCTTCAGTAAGAGGCGCGCCGCCTTTGTATCCAATAAAGTATCCAGAAACGGTGAAGGCCCGGCGGACAATGGTCCGGCCGGGCCTTCAGAACCGGAAATATCCGGCTCGTGGGGGCTTTCTTCATCTCATGATTACACGTCCGGATCAACAACGGCTGTGCTGATCTGTATCAATCCGCCTTTAATTTTCTTGCGCTTACTCGCCCCTTTCCAGCCACCATCGCTGCACCCAGGCCTTTTCGTCCGCTGTTGGGCGGCCTGCCTTGTCGCGCGCGGGTTCGAACCGATAGCGCTGGCGGATGAGGCGACAGGTGGTAGAATCGAGATCTTCATTGCCGCTGGAGCGAAGGACGGTGCAGGCACCGACCCGGCCGCTGGGCTCGACGGTGAAGCGGACCAGCACTTCGCCTTCCGCCCGTGCCCGGCTGGCGGCGCGGGGATAATCGGCGTTGACGATGCGCCCGGCGATCTGCCGCGCGCGGGTGGCGATGCCGCCTCCGCCGCCCATGCCGCTGCCCGCGCCACCGCTACCCGTCCCCGCGCCAGCGCCGCCCGCGCCAGTGCCGGGACCAGGCACGTCCGCCGCGCCTTGTGAGGCTGATGCACCCTCTCCGGGCGTGGACGCGGCGGTTACGGGAACCGGCACGGGGAGGGGAAAGGGGCGCTGGAGCGCGACGACCGGACTGGCTTCGGCTTTCAAGCCGGGCGGCGCGGCGCGGCCTTCCGGTTCGCGCGCCGCCTTGCGCGCGGCGGGCTGGCTCGGCGGCGGGGGCGGCGGTTCGCTGATGTCGAACAATTTGAGCGCCGGGGCGGGCGGAGCGAGCCGGGGCGCGGCGCCGATCGCGGTGAGGAAAGCGTAAGCGAGGGCGGCGTGGAGAACAGCCACGCCGAGCGCGGAACCGACCTTCTCGCGAGTCCATTGCATCGCGGGATCAATGCCAAACAGACTGATCGGTTGCGTGACGGGACGGCCGAACAGCAGATATCAGGATTGCTTCCGCAGCTGCATTCATCCGATATGGCTGGGTCATGCATATGATGGCTTCATCTCCGGTCGCGGGCCGGGAGCATAAGGGCGTCCGGCGCCGGACGGTCTGGGCTCTGGCCCTCGCCGTCTTGCTGCTGACCGGCGCGGCGGTCCTTTTCGCGGCACAGAACTGGATTACGGGCGGGCCCTATGGGCGCCTCGTCTGGCCCCGGAACCTCACCGTCGCGCTCGTCCAATGGTGGAGCTGGCTGCCGTTCGTGCCGTTGCTCCTATATCTCGTCGAGCGGGACCCGCGTCCCTCGCGGCGAGCGAGGGGAATCTGGGCCCTCACGCTGATCGCCGCATTCGGCCTTCACCTTCTTTTGGTTACGGCCATAGAGCGAGGTCTCGACCATGTAACTCCGGGAGAAAGGCTGGATCTCACTGCGGCGAATTTGCTGCGAAAAAGGTTTGGTATCGACCTGTTCACCCTCGCCGCGCTGGTCTTTGCGGCCCTTGCCGGAAGGAGCGTCGGGCCGAAGCCGGATCGGTTGCCGCCCGTTTCTCTCCCTCCAGCGGGCGAGGCCCGACTG
>DATDNN010000239.1:0-5118 GCA_036518255.1 Allosphingosinicella sp.
GTCGCCCTCGTTGAGGGAAACCATCCCGGCCCGTTCGACGGCCGAAATGTGGACGAAAGCGTCCGGCTGGCCATCGTCGCGGCTGATGAAGCCGAAGCCCTTCATGGCGTTGAAGAACTTGACGGTGCCCGACGCCTTTTCGCCGGTCAGCTGACGCTGCGGTCCGCCGCCGAATCCGCCGCCTGCACCGCGATCTTCACGAGGCGCGCGTTCCGGAACCGGAAGCGGATCGCCTTCGATCTGAAGATCCGTCGCCGAAACCTTGCCGCCGCGATCGACGAGGGTGAAGGAAAGCGGCTGACCTTCGGCAAGGCCGGTAAGACCCGCTTGCTCGACCGCGGAAATGTGTACGAACACATCCTCGCCGCCGTCCTCACGGACGATGAAGCCGAAGCCCTTCTGTCCGTTGAAGAATTTTACGACGCCTTTGCCTTCGCCGACAACCTGCGGGGGCATGCCGCCGCCACGGCCGCCGCCAAAACCGCCGCCGCCGCCGCGGAATCCACCGCCGCCGCCACCGAAGCCGCCGCGATCGCCATAACCGCCACCGCCGCCGAAGCGATCACCGCCGAAGCCGCCGCCGCCGAAGCCACGGTCGCTATATCCGCCGTAATTTTCGTCACCAAAGCTGTCACGTTTGTCTTTGCTGCCGCGGCCGCCGCGACGTCCCCTGTCAAAACCCATGCAGTCCAAACTCTCTCGCGCCCTAAAAATCCATTCAAACCACTGCGCGGGGGCTGGCACGCAAACGGCTCGGGCGCGTGAGGAAAGCGCACCCGTCGAATCCTATAGCTGAAATTATCCACAGCCGCGAGTCGGTTCTGACCGCCATAGGGGGACTAGCCTCCAGCCCAGCCTTCGTGCATCTGAGGCCTGTTCGATACCGGGAGCCTAGAAATATGGATGCGATCTCGACCCTTCTGGCCGATCCGGCCGCCTGGGCCGCACTTGCCACCCTCATCGTAATGGAAGTCGTTCTCGGGATCGACAACCTCATTTTCATCTCGATTTTGTCGAACAAGCTTCCCGAGGCGCAGCGGCAGAAGGCACGCCGGCTCGGCATCAGCCTCGCGCTCATTATGCGGCTTGCTCTTCTTTCGGGCATCGCCTGGCTCGTCGGGCTTACCGCGCCGGTCTTCGATCTCGGCATTTCCGGTCCGCCGAGCGCGCATGGCGATCCGACCTTTGAAACGCAATTTTCGTGGCGCGATCTCATTCTGATCGCGGGCGGCCTGTTCCTGGTTTGGAAGGCAACGAAGGAAATCCACCACAATGTCGATCCCCATCCCAATGCGGATGTGTTCGATACGGCAAAGGCAACGCTTGGCTTTGGCGCGGCGATCGCGCAGATCCTGCTCCTGGACCTCGTCTTTTCGGTCGATTCGATCCTGACCGCCGTCGGGATGACGGAGCATCTTCCCATTATGATCACTGCGGTGGTCGCCGCAGTGCTCGTCATGTTGCTCGCCGCCGATCCGCTGGCGAATTTCATCCACAGGAATCCGACCGTCGTCATGCTGGCGCTGGGCTTCCTGCTGATGATCGGATCGGTGCTGATCGCCGACGGTTTCGGCTTTCATGTGCCGAAAGGCTATATCTACACCGCTATGGCGTTTTCGGCGGGGGTCGAGATCTTGAACGTTATCGCGAGACGCAGAAAGGCCCGCAGAACGGAAGAGGCGCCCACAAGACATTGAGCCCGGACGCCCTTGCGCCTATGCGGGGCGCATGAGTGTGCATTTCCACGAAGAAGACCTGCCCGCCGGCTTGTTCCCGCCGGGCGCCTCCGTTGCCGTCGATACCGAGACGATGGGCCTGCAGCCCGGCCGCGACCGCCTGTGTGTCGTCCAGATCTCCGACGGCAGTGGTGACGAGCATCTCGTCCGTTTCAATCCGGGCAGCGACTTTGCTGCACCGAATCTGAAAGCGGTCCTGTCCGATCCCGACCGGCTGAAACTCTATCATTTCGCGCGTTTCGATCTTGCCTCCATCTATGCCTATCTCGGCGTGATGGCCGCGCCCGTTTATTGCACCAAGACCGCCTCGCGCCTGATCCGCACCTATACGGACCGGCATGGCCTTAAGGAACTGGTGCGCGAGCTGGTTGGCGAAGACATTTCGAAGCAGCAGCAATCTTCCGACTGGGGCGCGCCCGAACTCTCCGACGCGCAGAAGGACTATGCCGCGTCCGACGTGCGCTATCTCCACCGCCTCAAGGAAAAGCTCGACGAGCGGCTGATCCGCGAAGGGCGGGCGGGGCTCGCCCAGGCCTGCTTCGATTTCCTGCCTCACCGCGCGCTCCTCGATCTTGCCGGCTGGCCGGAGGTGGATATCTTCGCCCATGTCTGAAGCCGCCACCCGCGAACGAGCCGTGAAGCGCCACTGGGCCGAGCCCGGCAGCGGCCACGACCGTTTCGTGGGGCTGCTGAAGATCGCGCTTCCCGCGCTGATTGGCGTGCTGATTGCCTATCTCGCCCTCGCGCCCCTAGCCAAGAAGCAGGATCTGAGCTTCCTTCTCGACAAGAAGGACGTCGCCATCGCCGAGGAGCGGATGCGGGTTCTGGCTGCCGAATATCGCGGGCAGGACAGCAAGGGACGTCCGTTTGTCATCGGTGCCCGCTCCGCTATTCAGGCGACCTCGGCTCAACCTGTCGTCGACATCCAGGGCATGGCCGCACGGATGCTGCTGGAAAACGGGCCCGCCGAGCTGACCGCCCCCAAGGCGCGCTACAATATCGAGGACGAAACGGTGGTCGTAAACGGACCCATCGCCTTTCATACTGATGATGGTTACCGGCTCGACACGCGCGACGTGCAGGTCGATCTAAGCGAACGAACCATGAAGGGAGAGGATGGCGTCGAAGGGCAAATGCCGCTCGGCAGATTCTCCGCCGAAGCGATGCAAGCGGATCTTGGCGAACGGACGGTAACCCTTTCCGGCCGCGCCCGCTTGCATATCGTACAGGGCCGTTCCAGATGAACGTCATGAAGAGCATCCTCACCGCAGCCGTTCTTCCGGCCTTCGCTCTCGCAGCGAACCTTTGCGCGCCGCCCGCCACAGGTCAGGAGGCGGGCTCCTCCCTGCGCAATCACAACAGCAATGCACCGGTTGACGTGGCGGCGGACCGGATCGAGGTTCAGGACCGCGCTGATCGCGCCATTTTCTCCGGCAATGTGGTCGTCCGGCAGGCTGAGCTGACGCTTACCGCCGCGCGCCTCACCGTTGCTTATTCCAATGCCGGCGGTATCCAGATCGAACGGCTGGACGCGAGCGGAGGCGTAACGCTAAAAAGCCCCGGGGAGACCGCGCGTGGGCAATTCGCAATTTACGATCTAGAACGGCGGCTCATCACGATGATCGGCAACGTCACCCTGACCCGGGGCGAGTCCAACGTGAACGGCGGCCGCCTCGTCATCGATCTTGCCAGCGGCCGGGCGGTGATGGACGGCAGTGCGGGAAGGGCGGCCGCCGGAACGCTCAGTCAAGGCGGGCGCGTCACCGGAACCTTCACAGTGCCCCAGCGCCGCGACTGAGGCGGGCTGTGGCGCATCGGCAACGGCGTATCGCTCGCCGACTATGCAGGAATCTTGCCAGTTGAGGCGCGCGCGCCCATCTCGTAGGCTCTCCCGAACGGGATCAATCGGATGAACGACACCAGCCTCCTCACGCGCCCCGAAGAAGGCGCCGCCGTCGGCGAAGTCGATAGCGGCCTGTCGGTCCTGTCTATCGCCAAATCTTATGACAAGAAGGTTGTGCTGAAGGATGTCTCGCTCGGCGTGGCGCGGGGTGAGGTGGTGGGCCTTCTCGGCCCCAATGGCGCGGGCAAGACGACCTGTTTCTATTCGATCATGGGGCTGGTCCGTCCCGACAGCGGCCGGATCATGCTCGATGGCAAGGATATCACCGGTCTTCCCATGTATCGCCGGGCGATCCTTGGCCTTGGCTATCTGCCGCAGGAAACCTCGATCTTCCGGGGCATGACGGTGTCGCAGAATATCATGGCCGTGCTCGAAGTGGCCGAGCCCGATAAGGCGGTGCGGGCTGAGCGGCTGGAGCAGCTTCTCGACGAATTCGGCCTCCAACGGTTGCGCGATGCCTCCGCGATGGCGCTGTCGGGCGGCGAGCGGCGGCGGTGCGAAATTGCCCGCGCCCTTGCGGCCGATCCGTCGATCATGCTCCTCGACGAGCCGTTCGCGGGCATCGACCCCATTTCCATTTCCGACATTCGCGATCTCGTCGGCGAACTCAAGAAGCGCGACATCGGCGTGCTCATCACCGACCACAACGTCCGCGAGACGCTGGATATCGTCGACCGCGCCTGCATCATATACGACGGCAAGGTGCTGTTCGCGGGCAGCCCCGAGGATCTTGTCCGCAACGAGGATGTCCGCCGCCTCTATCTGGGCGAAAGTTTCGAGCTCTAGGCCATGACGCTCGGTCCCCGCCTGGACCTTCGGCAGAGCCAGTCGCTGGTGATGACGCCGCAGCTCCAGCAGGCGATCCGGCTGCTGGCACTCTCCAATCTTGAGATCGAAACCTTCATCGCCGAGGCGCTCGAACGCAATCCGTTGCTCGAGGCCGGGAATATGGATGTGCGGGAAAAGGCCGACCCCGAAGCCCGCTTCGAAGGCTTCGAGGAGGCGCCGGAGCCCGACAGTAGTGACCATCTCGCCAGCGGCGACGGCGATGCGGCGCTCGATATCGATCCGGCGCTCGAAAACCTGCACCAGGACAGCGTCGCCGACCGGATCGGCGGGCCCGGCGACGGGCTGGGGCTCACCGGACTTGCGGGCGGCGCGCCGGAGGACGGCCCGGATTTCGACAGCTTCGCGAGCGAAAGCCTGTCACTGCACGAACATCTCGTGGCCCAAGCGGGCGCCGCCTTGTCGGGCACCGACCTTGCCATCGCCCTCCACCTTATCGAACATATCGACGAGACGGGTTATTTGACCTTATCCCTTCTCGACGCCGCTGAGCGGTTGGGCGTTCCCAAGGCGCGGGTCGAGGCGGTGCTAGCCATCGTCCAGACCTTCGATCCTGCGGGCGTCGCGGCGCGCAGCCTTTCCGAATGCCTCGCGCTCCAGGCGAAGGAAGCCGATCGCTACGATCCCGCCATG
>DATDNN010000240.1:0-15281 GCA_036518255.1 Allosphingosinicella sp.
TTCCCCTCCCCGTTTCGGGGAGGAATTTGGGGCCGCAACACGGAAAGAGGATGACCATGGCTGACTATGATTTCGACGTTCTGGTGATCGGTGCGGGGCCGGGCGGTTATGTCGCGGCGATCCGGGCGGCGCAGCTGGGCCTCAAGACCGCCTGCGCGGAAAGCCGCGCGACGCTCGGCGGCACCTGCCTCAATGTCGGCTGCATCCCCTCGAAGGCGTTGCTCCACGCGTCGGAACTGTTCGCGGAAGCCAGTTCGGGCGCGCTCGCCAAATATGGCGTGAAGGCGGAGAAGGTGAGCCTGGACCTCGACGCGATGCACAAACAGCGCACGGACGCGGTGACCGGTCTGACCGGCGGCATCGAATTCCTGTTCAAGAAGAACAAGGTCGAATGGCTGAAGGGCCATGCCACCTTCACCGGCAAGGACACGGTGGAAGTCGCGGGCCGCACCGTGCGCGCGAAGAATATCGTGATCGCGACCGGCTCTTCGGTCACCCCGCTTCCGAGCGTCGAGATCGACCACAAGGTCGTCGTCGATTCGACGAGCGCGCTCGAATTGCCGAAGGTGCCGGAGCATCTCGTTGTCATCGGCGGCGGCGTGATCGGGCTGGAATTGGGATCGGTGTGGAAGCGCCTTGGCGCCAAGGTCACCGTCGTCGAATATCTCGACCAGATCTTGCCCGGCATGGACGGCGAAGTCCGCAAGGAAGCCGCGAAAATCTTCAAGAAGCAGGGCTTCGAAATGAAGACCGGCACGAAAGTCACCGGCGTCGCGGTGAAGGGCGGCAAGGCGACGGTCAGCGTCGAGCCCGCAGCCGGCGGCGCAGGCGAAACCATCGAAGCCGATGTGGTCCTCGTCGCCATCGGCCGCCGCCCGAACACGGAAGGCCTGGGCCTCGACAAGGCTGGCCTCTCCGTCAACCAGCGCGGCCAGATCGAAACCGATCACGATTTTTCGACCAAGGTGCCGGGCATCTGGGCGATTGGCGACGTCATCCCCGGCCCGATGCTCGCCCACAAGGCTGAGGATGAGGGCATTGCGGTCGCCGAGAATATCGCGGGCCTTACCGGCATCGTGAACCACGACGTCATACCGGCCGTCGTCTACACCCACCCCGAAATCGCCAGCGTCGGCCTTACCGAGGAGCAGGCGAAGGAAAAGGGCGAGGTAAAGGTCGGCAAGTTCCCGATGATGGCGAACAGCCGCGCCAAGGCGATCAGCGATACGGACGGCTTCGTGAAGGTGGTCGCCGACGCCAAGACCGACCGCGTGCTCGGCGTCCATATCGTCTGCTCGGTCGCGGGCACGATGATCGCCCAGGCCGCGCAGGCGATGGAATTCGGCGCGACGAGCGAGGACATCGCCTATACCTGCCACGCGCACCCGACCCACCCCGAAGCGCTGAAAGAAGCCGCGATGGCGGTGACGGGCAAGCCCATCCATATCTAGATCGTGCACCGGCGAAGGCCGGTGCCCAGCGGCACAGGTGGAACGACTGGGCTCCGGCCTGCGCCGGAGCACTTCAAGCTCACCCCAAAAAAGCCACGTCACTCCGGCGAAAGCCGGAGTCTCGCGACGAACACGCGCCATGCTCCACCAGATTCCGGCTTCCGCCGGAATGACGTTCGTGTTTGAAGGGCGTCCCGATCCAAGGAGCCCGCCATGCCCATCGCCGTCGAACAGCTCGGCCTCGTGCTGCAATGGCTGGATCTCGCCGGCATCGCCGTGTTCGCTCTTTCAGGTGCGCTGGCGGCGGCGGCGAAGAAACAGACGCTCGTCACCTTCCTCTTCTTCGCCCTCGTCACCGGCGTCGGCGGCGGAACGGTGCGCGATCTCCTGATCGGCGCGCCGGTTTTCTGGGTGCATAGCAACACCCTGCTCTTCATCTGTTGCGCGGCGGCGGTGATCGTCTGGGCAACGCCCGCCCGGCTCTGGGAAGGGAGCGCCTTGCTCTGGCTCGACGCGGTCGGGCTCGCCGCCTATGCGACGTTCGGCGCGGCGAAGGCCCTCGCTTACGGCGTCGCGCCCCTTCCCGCCATTGTGATGGGCGTGTTCACCGGCTGCGTCGGCGGCATCATCCGCGATGTGCTGACCGGCGAACCCTCCATCCTGATGCGGCCGGAGCTTTACGTGACCGCCGCCGCCCTCTCAGCCGCCTTGATGGTGGCGCTGCTGCTCGTCGGTCTTCCGGGCGCGGGGCTGATCGCGGCGATCGCGGGCTTCACCCTCCGCGCGCTGGCGATCCGGCGCGGCCTGTCGCTGCCTGCCTATCGGGGATAAGGCAAATGTGCTCCGGCAAAGGCCGGAGTTCAGCGGCGCCAGTGGAACGACTGGGCTCCGGCCTTCGCCGGAGCACACTGCGGACGCGGCTCAGCCCAGCCAGCTCTTCAGCACCGCCATCAGGCCCGAAGAAGGCCGCTCCCGCCCCGCCGCCGGAGCCGGGCATTCGAGGCAGCGCGCCTGGATGGCGGAGCCGCGCATCATCTGCTCCATGTCCGCAACCGCCCGGGTCATCAGCATGCCGGGGCGAAGCGCGGCGCGGGTAAAGACGTCGCGCGCGCTTTCCGCAGGCGGCTGCTCGGCAGCGAAGCTTTCGAAGAGCTTTTCGCCCCAGCTCTTCTCCTTTTCGAGGAACACGGCCTTGGCGCTCCTGGGATCGAGCTTCGCGCGCCGCGCCGCCTCGGCAATGGCATCTTCGAGCGAACCGAAGCCGTCGACAAGGCCCAGCTGACGCGCCGTGCCGCCGTCCCACACGCGGCCCTGCGCGATCTCGTCCACGCGCTGGACCGGAATGTTCCGGGTCTTCGACACAAGGGTGATGAAGCGGCGATAGGCGCTTTCGACGCCGAGCTGCAGGATCTGGTTCACCTCGCTCGAAGGGCCGTGCACGACGTCCGGCTCGCCCGACAGCGGCGTGATCTTCACCCCGTCCGCATTGATGCCAAGCTTCTGGGCCAGACCCTGGAAGCTTGGCAGGATGCCGAATATGCCGATCGATCCGGTGATCGTGTCGGGCTCGGCATAGATGCGGTCGCCCACCGTCGCGATCCAGTAGCCGCCGCTCGCCGCGACCGAACCCATCGAAATGACGACGGGCATGCCTTTGCCCTTCGCGTCCGCCACCGCCTGGCGGATTTCTTCCGAAGCGAGGGTCGAACCGCCCGGCGAATCGATGCGGACGACCAGCGCCTTCAAATCGCGCTCCTTCAGCGCCTTGCGGACAATATCGGCGATGGTGGTGCCCGCGGCCGTGCCCGGCCCCGCCTCGCCGTCGACAATGGTGCCCGCCACCGTCACGACGCCGATCTCGCCCGTCGTCGGGGCCGGGTGGGCGGCGGCCCAATCGTCATAGGCGATGCTCTTGTAGCTGCCGGGCACGTCCGCATCCTCGGCGCCGACGATCTCCGCCACGCGCTTCCCAAAGGCGGAACGGTCGCCGAGTTTGTCGACGAGCCCCGCCTTCAATGCCGCCTGCGCCATATCGCCCTGCGCCGCCGCGATGGCGGCGCCCGGCGCCCCGGCATAAGCCGCGGCCTGCGCCTTGGGCCGGGCGGCGCGGACATTGTCGAGCCACCGTTCCCACAGCGCCGAACTCAGCGCCTG
Source organism: Allosphingosinicella sp. (assembly GCA_036518255.1). Taxonomy (GTDB): domain Bacteria; phylum Pseudomonadota; class Alphaproteobacteria; order Sphingomonadales; family Sphingomonadaceae; genus Allosphingosinicella. The sequence continues at coordinate 3,606 of DATDNN010000240.1, forward strand.
ATTGGCCTCGCGCGCGGCGGGCGACATGTCGGTGCGGGAATAGGGCTCGACCGCGGCCTTGTAGGTGCCGACGCGGTAGATGTTGGCGGTCACGCCAAGCTTGTCCATCAGCCCCTTGTAATAGAGATATTGCCCCGCGGGTCCGGTGATGAGCACGCCGCCCTGCGGGCTCAGCCACACTTCGCTGGCATGGGCGGCGAGCAGGTAGGAATCGTCGCTATAGCCGGTCGCATAAGCGATGACCGGCTTCTTCGCCTGCCGCACCTTGTCGATGGCGCTCGCGACGTCGCCCAGGGCGACCATGCCCCCGCCGGTGAAGACATCGAGGTCGAGCGCGACCGCCTTCACCCTGTTGTCGGTCGCGGCGGCTTCGAGCGCGCGGACGAGATCGCTCCGCCGGTATTCGCGCACCAGCGAATTGTCCCCGGCGAGCAGCGCGATGGGATCGGGCTCGGCCGGCTGTTCGACGATGGTGCCCGCCAGATCGAGAAGCAGCGCCCCTTCGCCGATCGCCTTGGCATTGGGCGTCGAGGACAGCGCCGCATAAAGAAGGCCGAAGAAAAGGAGCATGGCGAGGAGGACGAGCCCGTCCTTGATGCCGACCAGAAGCTTCCACATGCCGCGTACGAAGGCCACGTCTCTTCTCCCGAATGCGCCTTCGTCCGGGCTACAGGAGGCGGACGCGGCTGTAAACGCCGCCGCTGTGGTGACCTGCCCACTCACCCGCGCGCAAGATTTTTGACGGCCGGGTTCTTGACCGCCGCCGATCCGCTTCACATATGCGCGCCGTTAGCACTCGCCTCCCATGAGTGCTAAGACCATTTCATTGAACCAAGGGGTAACGCACATGAACTTTCGTCCGTTGCATGACCGCGTTCTCGTCCGCCGCGTCGAGGCAGAGGAGAAGACCGCAGGCGGGATCATCATTCCCGATACGGCCAAGGAAAAGCCGCAGGAAGGCGAAGTCGTCGCCGTCGGCACCGGCGCCCGCAGCGAAGACGGCAAGGTGACGCCGCTCGACGTCAAGGCCGGCGACCGCATCCTCTTCGGCAAGTGGTCCGGCACCGAGGTGAAGGTGAATGGTGAGGATCTCCTCATCATGAAGGAATCCGACATCCTCGGCATCATCGGCTAACCACCCCCGTCATCCCGGCGGAAGCCGGGATCTCATGACGGAAAGCACGCAATCTCAACGAGACCCCGGCTTTCGCCGGGGTGACGTAAAGGAAAGAAGGAAAGAAAAATGGCAGCGAAAGACGTCAAGTTTTCGCGTGACGCCCGGGAACGCATCCTGCGCGGCGTCGACATCCTCGCCGATGCGGTGAAGGTGACCCTGGGTCCGAAGGGCCGCAACGTCGTGATCGACAAGAGCTTCGGCGCGCCGCGCATCACCAAGGACGGCGTGTCGGTCGCCAAGGAAATCGAACTGAAGGACAAGTTCGAAAATATGGGCGCCCAGATGCTCCGCGAAGTCGCGTCGAAGACGAACGACCTCGCCGGCGACGGCACCACCACCGCCACCGTTCTTGCCCAGGCGATCGTCCGCGAAGGCATGAAGTCGGTCGCGGCCGGCATGAACCCGATGGACCTGAAGCGCGGCATCGACCTCGCCGTCACCAAGGTCGTCGAAAACCTCAAGGGCCGTTCGAAGAACATCGCTTCGTCGAATGAAATCGCCCAGGTCGGCATCATCTCGGCGAACGGCGACACCGTCGTCGGCGAAAAGATCGCCGAAGCGATGGAAAAGGTCGGCAAGGAAGGCGTCATCACCGTCGAGGAAGCCAAGGGCCTCGAATTCGAACTCGACGTCGTCGAAGGCATGCAGTTCGACCGCGGCTACCTGTCGCCCTACTTCATCACCAACCCGGAAAAGATGCAGGTCGAACTCGCCGACCCGTACATCCTCATCCACGAAAAGAAGCTGTCGAACCTGCAGGCGATGCTCCCGATCCTGGAAGCCGTCGTCCAGTCGGGCCGTCCGCTCCTCATCATCGCGGAAGACATTGAAGGCGAAGCGCTCGCAACGCTCGTGGTCAACAAGCTGCGCGGCGGCCTGAAGGTCGCGGCGGTGAAGGCGCCGGGCTTCGGCGATCGCCGCAAGGCGATGCTGGAGGATATCGCGATCCTGACCGGCGGCGAGATGATCTCCGAAGATCTCGGCATCAAGCTCGAAAACGTCACGGTCGGCATGCTCGGCCAGGCGAAGCGCGTCACCATCGACAAGGACAACACGACCATCGTCGACGGTGCGGGCCAGCAGGACCAGATCAAGGGCCGCGTCGAATCGATCCGTCAGCAGATCGAAGTCACCACGTCCGACTATGACCGCGAAAAGCTCCAGGAGCGTCTCGCGAAGCTCGCTGGCGGCGTCGCGGTGATCAAGGTCGGCGGCGCTTCGGAAGTCGAAGTGAAGGAGCGCAAGGACCGCGTCGATGACGCCCTCCACGCCACCCGCGCGGCTGTCGAGGAAGGCATCGTCCCCGGCGGCGGCACCGCCCTCCTCTACGCCACCAAGGCGCTGGAAGGCCTCACCGGCCAGAATGACGATCAGACCCGCGGTATCGACATCGTCCGCCGCGCGCTTCAGGCGCCGGTGCGTCAGATCGCCGAAAATGCCGGCCATGACGGCGCCGTCATTTCGGGCAAGCTCATCGACGGCAACGATGAAACGCTCGGCTTCAACGCCCAGACCGAAGTGTTCGAGAATCTGGTCCAGGCCGGCGTCATCGATCCGACCAAGGTCGTCCGCACGGCGCTTCAGGACGCGGCTTCGGTCGCCGGTCTCCTGATCACCACCGAAGCGGCGATCTCGGAGCTTCCGGAAGACAAGCCCGCGGCCGGCGGCATGCCCGGCGGTATGGGCGGCATGGGCGGCATGGATTTCTGACCTGATGCGGCCTGAGCCAGCGCAGCTGGCTCAGGACTCGCGCAGGTCCGGACGGCGAGGCGGTGGCGACCGCCACCGAACTCGACCGACGCGCGGGCTTCGCCCGCGCGGTCCAGACCCGAAAAGAAAAGGGCCGGGGGAACACCCCGGCCCTTTTCTTGTCAGCCTTCGCCCTTCATGCAGCGTGTCTCGACTTCGCTCGACACGAACGGGAGAAGGGAATTGTAAAGCAGCGCAGAATCACCACTCTCCGTTCGCTTCGAGCGAAGTCGAGAAGCGCTACCGCCGCGCCGGGCCCGTTCAGGCGTCAACGTTGCTCGGTCGCCGCCCCACTATCCGGCCCCTCCGCCGCCCCCACATTGAGGTCGTCCGGCGCCGCATCGAGCATGGCCGCCGCTTCATTCAGGCCCTGCGATTCCTCGGCCGTGGGCAGATTTTCATTCCCGCCCCCGCCGCAGGCCCCGACCATGCCCAACAGGCCCAGCATTGCTATCGCGCGCATAGCCAATTCTCCCGCAATCAAAATGCGCGGCCAAGCCGCCGCTCCAGCCCGCTTCGCACCTCCGGCCATTCCTCGGCAAGGATGGAATAAACCACGCTGTCGCGACGATGGCCGGTCCAGGTGACGAACTGCCGCCGGATCACGCCTTCCTTCTTCGCGCCCAGTTTCTCGATCGCCGCCTGGCTGCGCGTGTTGCGCAGATCCGTGCGCAGCTGCACGCGGTGCGCGCCATTCGAAAAGGCATGATCGAGGAGGAGATATTTCGCCTCCGGATTGACCATGGTCCCGCGCGCGTCGGCCCGGTAATAGGTGCCGCCAATCTCCACCGTGCCGTGCCGCGGCGCGATGTCGTAGAAGCTCGTCGTACCGGCCAGCCTGCCGTCGGCAATCCGCCGCACCCCGAACGCGATCCGGTTCGGATCGGCTTCAGGCCCGCACATCGCCGCGAAATAGCCGTCGAAATCGTCACCCTGCCCGTTGGTGAGGAGGATCGCCCAGGCCTCCGGATCGCCCGCCACCATTGCGCGCATGTCATCGCGCATCGCCTCGACCACCGGCTCCAGCCGGATATGCGCGCCTTCGATCGGCGCGCGCTTCAGTTCCATGAGCGCCATGCGGCGGCTCTTCAGCCTTTCCGGAACGTCCAGTCAACACCGCCGGAGCCGCGAATGTTGAGCGTCCCGCCGCTCTGCTGGAAGGTATAGCTTTCCTGGCTCGCGCGCATCGCGCCCTGCCCGCTCTTCCCGCAGCTGCTGCTCCAGGCGTCGGTGCCGCCGGTGATGTGGAAGGTGATGCGGTTGCCCGCCGTTTCCACCCGGCCCGTCTTTTCCTGGCGGATCGTCTTCACGCAGGATTTGCCGTCCGGCTGCACCTTGGCGATCCGCCAGCGGAACGCGCCACCGCCGTCGATGTCGAGCGCCATTTCGCGCCGCACCTGCATGGGCTTGGCTTCGGTGACGATGGTGGTGTTGGTGGCCGAGCCCGGCCCGAACGTGCCGCCGAGATTGGTGCCATAGCCGGTGGCCATGGACGGCTGGAACTTGATCGTCGGCGCGATCACCAGCTCGGTGGTGTTCGACTGCTGGTGCCAGCTTCCGGCAAGCCCGGCGGCAACGGAGCCGCCGTTGCCGCGTGAAACGGGCGCCCCATCATCGGCATCGTCCGGCGCCGCGGCCGCCGCGGCAAGAGCGCCGGTCACCGGGAACATCCTGACGCGCTGGAAGCTGGCCGGGGCCGTCACCGGCTGGCCGTCATTCAGCACGGCAAGATAGTCGCCCGGTGTCGACTTGCCGTTGCCGTCCACATCCTTGAGCGCCATGACGAGATAGGGACCGGCGCCCGGCATATCGAGCGAGAAGCGACCGAGATCGGGGCTGTCGGGGGCCACCACCGCCTCGATCCGCGTCCGGCAGGTCTGGATGGGTAGCGAACAGGCGACCAATTTCGTGCCCGCGACGCCGGGCGGGTGGAGGATGGTGCCGCTGATCCGGTGGCTGCCATCCGCGGCGCCTGCCGCCGGTGCGGCGAGCGCGAGGGCGGAAAGCGCCGCCATGCCCACGAAACGATCCTTCATATTCCCCTCCCCTTCGCGCGCGCCTCAGGGCTGCGGCTGCGTGGCCCCACCCGCCGGTGCCGCGGCGTCCATGCATTTATCCATATAGAGCATCTGCACGTGGCGCAGCCGTTCGGCGGCATAGGTCTGCCGCTCGATCACCGGCTGCAGCTTCTTCATCATCTGCGCGCCGGGATCGTTCGGTTTGGTCGCGGCGGAGGACAAAGCATCGACGCCCGCGCCGATCAGCCCGCCGACGCCCGGCAGCAGCGCGCTGGCGAGGCCCGAAAGCGCGCGCCCGGCCATGTTGCCGGCCTGCTGCTTGGCCGCCATGCCCGCCGCTTGCGCACTGGCGAGCTTTTCGGTTTCCTTCGTGATCGCCTCGATCTCGGCATTCTGCGTCGCGGCCTCGGCGGTCAGCTGCTCGCAGGTCAGCTGGTCGTCGCCCGGCTTTTCAACGTCCGGTATCTCGGTGCTGTAGAGCGATGCCGCCTCGTCCTTGCCTGGCTCGGCGAGCGCGGCGGTCTGCGGCAGGGCCAGCGCCGCCGCGATGCCGATGGAAAGGGCACGCCTCACTTCTTCTTCCCCATGTTCTTACCCATGCACTTGCGCTGATACAAAGCGTTCATCAGGTCCATCCGCTCCAGCGCGAAATCGAATTGCGTATCGAGCGGCGCATAAGCCTCCTGGAAATCCTTGGAGAAGCTCTGCATCTGCGCGGTCGCCACCGCCTTTCCGGCGGCATTGGCCACCGGCACCGGCATGGGCAGCGCGCCGGCGAGCAGACTCACCGCCTGCATCGCGGCGGTGATCGCCTGCGTCCGGGCACTCGGATTGACCTCGACCTTGTCCATCGCTTCCTGAAGGATTTCCAGCTCCTTGGTCCGGAACTGCGATTCCGCCAGGATTTGCGGGCAAGTGAGCTTGCTGTCGCCGGGCAGCGCGCCCTTCAGCACCGGCATGGCGGACGCCTGTTCGCCGCTCGCGGCGGGCGCGAACGGATCGCTCTGCGCGAAAGCGGGCGCCGCCAGGGCAAGGCTGAGCCCCAGGATCAGCGCGGACGGTCGGATGGCCATGAATCTCTCCCCAATATTCCCCGGACGCCTTCATACCCCTTTCCGTCGCGGTCAGGGAGTCGAAAGCGCCGCTCCTTCCTCCTTGTTTCGCATCTCAAATGAAGGGGAGATGAAGGATCATGCCTTGCGGAGCGCACCGGCCTTGTGCGCGGCCTTCTTGCCTTCGGCCGTTCTCACGATGAACTGCGGCTCGTCCTTCGACGCGGCGACCTTGTGACCCTTGATATGCGTCGGCGCCGTCTGTTTCTTTTCCACCACGCCATGCGCCGTTCCGCCATGGCTCTTCCACGACACCTTGTCGCCTTTCTTGAGACGGTCAGCCATCGTCCTTCTCCGACGCCGCGTGCTGCTTAAAGGGTGCCCCCGGAAGGGAGCACCCTTTCCCTTAACGGCTCCTCTTCGAACGGCTGCCGCCGCTCTTTCCACCGCCTGAGGCTTTCGCCTTGCTGCCGGCAGAACCGTTTATCGCGTTGCGCCCCCAGCGGAAAAGCGGGGCCGCGGCCGCAGCCGCGCCGATTACACCCGCGCCGATCGCCAGAGCAGCGGTCGGATTGCCGCGCACCCGTTCGGCCACCCGGCTCGCGCCTTCGGACATTTGCTGCGACATTTGCGATCGCGACCAGCGCGACCCTTCGGATTGGCCGCCTTGTTCCATCTGCGGCGTATCGCCAGTGGCGCCGGCATGTTTCATCGCGTTTTTCGGAATGCGTGACATTTTTATCTCCCAATCATGTCTCTGCGCAGCCAACGAAACCGGCTCCGGAGGGGTTCCAGCGATCCGGCGCAAGACCTCACCCGTCCGTCCCGGAAAAGCTTTGCCGGGAGCCGCCCGTAACAATCCGCGAAAATCCGCCATTTCGACGAATTGAGTACGTTAAAACTCATTTACCTCTTGCGCCGGAATCAGGATCAGGCACTATAGGTTGTGGCGCTGCCAACGGGGGCACGCTAGACATTGTAACAGGGGCAGCTTGCCATTATATTGGCGAGACAGGATTTTTGCGCCCCTGTGGATATCGGGGACAAGCTTAAAACGGTCCCCCGGAGCCCCCGGAAACGCGCTAAGGATCGGGGCGTGGCCCGAGTCCTTCACGGAACGAACAAGGGGAATAAGCGATGGACCTTCTAGGCAGCAACGAAGTGGAGTCAGGCGACGTGGCCGTCACCGTTGAGGCGCCGAAGAAGGAGAAGCCGAAGGTCGATTCCAAGTCGGTCGCCGTGCGCGCCTTCGACGTGAAGACCGACGAGAGCCGCGACGCGCTCCTCACCGAATTCGGCAAGGAAACGCTCCGTGACCGTTATCTCCTCCCCGGCGAAAATTATCAGGATCTCTTCGCGCGCGTCGCCTCCGCCTATGCCGACGATCAGGAACATGCGCAGCGGCTCTATGATTATATTTCGAAGCTCTGGTTCATGCCCGCGACCCCCGTTCTCTCCAACGGCGGCACCGGGCGCGGCCTCCCAATTTCCTGCTACCTCAATTCGGTAGACGACAGCCTGGAAGGCATCGTCAACACCTGGAACGAGAATGTCTGGCTGGCTTCGCGCGGCGGCGGCATCGGCACCTATTGGGGCAGCGTGCGCGGCATTGGCGAGCCCGTCGGCCTCAACGGCAAGACCAGCGGCATCATTCCCTTCGTCCGCGTGATGGATTCGCTCACCCTCGCCATCAGCCAGGGTTCGCTGCGCCGTGGGTCGGCCGCCTGCTATCTCGACATCTCCCACCCGGAGATCGAGGAGTTCCTCGAAATCCGCAAACCCTCGGGCGACTTCAACCGCAAGGCGCTCAACCTTCACCATGGCGTGCTCGTCACCGACGCCTTCATGGAAGCGGTGCGCGACGGCACCGAATGGATCCTGCGCTCGCCCAAGGACGGGTCGGAACGCGGCAAGGTCGACGCCCGCGCCCTCTTCCAGAAGCTCGTCGAAACCCGCCTTGCGACCGGCGAGCCCTACATCGTCTTCGCCGATCATGTGAACAAGGCGATGCCGAAGCATCACCGCGATCTCGGCCTCAAGGTTTCGACCTCAAACCTCTGCTCGGAAATCACCCTGCCGACGGGCCGCGACCATCTTGGCGCCGACCGCACGGCGGTCTGCTGTCTCTCGTCCCTGAACCTCGAAACCTGGGACGAGTGGAACGGCGACAAGATGTTCATCGAGGACGTGATGCGCTTCCTCGACAACGTGCTGCAGGACTATATCGACCGCGCGCCCGAAGAGATGACCCGCGCCAAATATTCGGCCTCCCGCGAACGCTCGGTCGGCCTCGGCGTCATGGGCTTCCACTCCTTCCTCCAGGCGCGCGGCCTGCCCTTCGAAGGCGCAATGGCGAAGAGCTGGAACATGCGCATCTTCAAGCATATCGCCGCGCAAGCGAGCGAAGCCTCGATGATGCTCGCCAAGGAACGCGGGCCTTGCCCCGACGCCGCCGACATGGGCGTGATGGAGCGTTTCTCCTGCAAGATGGCGATCGCGCCGACCGCGTCGATCAGCATCATCTGCGGCGGCACGTCGGCCTGCATCGAGCCTATCCCGGCCAATATCTACACGCACAAGACGCTGTCGGGCAGCTTCTCGATCAAGAATCCGTATCTCGAGAAATTGCTGATCGAAAAGGCGAAGAATTCGGACGCGGTGTGGAACTCGATCCTCGAACAGGGCGGCTCCGTCCAGCACCTCGACTTCCTCACCCAGGAGGAAAAGGACACGTTCAAGACGAGCTTCGAGATCGACCAGCGCTGGCTCCTCGAACTCGCCGCCGACCGCACGCCTTATATCGACCAGGCCCAGTCGCTGAACCTGTTCATCCCGGCCGACGTCGACAAATGGGATCTCCTGATGCTCCACTTCCGCGCCTGGGAGCTTGGCATCAAATCGCTTTACTATCTCCGCTCGAAGTCCGTGCAGCGCGCCGGCTTCGCGGGCGGGGTCGAGGCGGACAACACGCCCGAGCTCAAGGAAATCCAGCTGGCGGCCACCACCGATTATGACGAGTGCCTGGCCTGCCAGTAATGGGATTACTGACAGATGCGGGACATCTGGCCTGCCAGTGATGTGTTGAAAGCGTCACCCCGGCGAAAGCCGGGGTCTCAGGAAGGATGAGCGCCCTTCCGCCCTGAGATGCCGGCCTCCGCCGGCATGACGAACAGGGCCTGAAGCTTCCCCGGCGGGGGAAGGGTGCCGCGCCACACCTTGCAGGCGCGGGCTCCCGGTCGGGGGAGCTGCCGACGCGGCCTTCACAGGCCCCGCGCGCCGCTCCCCCGGCTCGACGGATGAGGAATTGAGGATGAGGATAAACGCCGCCACTGCCGCCTCCCGGACCCGCTCGCAGCGTGCGGATGCGGCTATCGGCGCTCCGGGCGCTTCAGTCCCCCTCCTCCTCCTCGAAGATGCTGACGGCGACGTCGGCATTGGCGGACAGGCGCACGACGCCATCCTCGATCTCGGCGATAAGGCCGGTCGCGATGAAATGATGATGCCCCTCGTGGGAGCCCTGCCCGGCACTGTCCTTGGTGAGCTTGATGCGATCGCCCTCGACCTTGTCGACGATGCCGACGGGCACCCCGTCCGCGCCGATCACCTGCGCATGTTCCCTGATCTGGCTCACATCGACCATGAAGCGTCTCCTGTTGTTGGCGTGGTGGGGAACGCATCGGATGCGGAAGGGTGCCAAGACATTTCGACAGCCGTATTGCGTCATGCCGGGCTCGCCCCGGCATCCATGAACACGGACCTTTCCGGCGGAAGCAATGTTCATGGACTCCGGATCAAGTCCGGAGTGACGAAAGAGGAAAGGCCGAAAATCCATGGGAATGCGCGTGATCATCGTGGATCTGGTCGCGCTCCTCTTGTTCGTGACCGGCTTCCACATGGCCTTCCGGCAGCGGCTGGTGCGCGGCGCATGGGCGAGGTGGATGGACACGCCCCCGCCCCCGCCGCGCGGGAAGGGCGAGGACGCGGATCCCGCTTATTACGCGCTCATCATCTTCGGGGTGATGGTGATGGCGTTCGGCACGATCCTCTTCTTCTTCACCACGGTCTACAGCCTGCTCGCCGGCCCGCCGGGGCCTTGAGGGCCGCCGCGCTCACCTTCTTCTCAGGCCTGGCCCTTTCCGCCTGCGCCGCCCGCCAGACCGCCGAAGCCGTCGCGCCCGCGGCACCCGGCTTCCTCCTCGGCCTCTGGCACGGCTTCATCTTCCCGGTCGCCTGGATCGTCTCGCTGTTCGTAAGCGATGTCGCGGTCTACGCGGTGCCGAACAATGGCGGCTGGTACGATTTCGGCTACTTCCTCGGCATCGTCGTCTTCGGCGTCGACGCGCGGAAGACGAAGGTCGTCACCAGAATCAAAAGGGTGCGGGGATGATGAAACAGTTCCTTGCCGTCGATCTTGTCGTGCCCGGCATGATGACGGTGACGGGGATAGCGATGATGTTGCTGCCCAGCCGTTTCCGGGGCCAAGCCCAACGGCGCCATGACGAACGCCTGGCCGACCGCTTGGCGCGGGGCGAAGATGCCTATTTCGAAGAACTGCGCAGCCTGCAAGCCTATCGACCAGACAATAAAATACTGATCTGGCGTGGTTTTGGTGGCATATTACTCGCCATCGGCGCGCATGAAATTTTCAACCTTCTGACGAACTGATTATTGACCGGAGCCGCAGCATGTCCCTTCTTCAAGCCTCCAAAACCTACAAGCCGTTCGAATACCCCTGGGCGTTCGAATATTGGAAGCGGCAGCAGCAGCTCCATTGGCTGCCCGAGGAAGTGCCGCTGGGCGAGGATTGCCGCGATTGGGCGCAGAAGCTCACCGATCATGAGCGGAATCTGCTGACGCAGATCTTCCGCTTCTTCACCCAGGCCGACGTCGAGGTGCAGGATTGCTACCACGAAAAATACGGCCGCGTGTTCAAGCCCACGGAAGTGAAGATGATGCTCACCGCCTTCTCCAATATGGAGACGGTGCACATCGCGGCCTACAGCCACCTGCTCGACACGATCGGCATGCCGGAAACCGAATATTCGGCCTTCCTCCAATATAAGGAGATGAAGGACAAGCACGACTATCTCGCCACCTTCGGCGTCGACACGGACGAGGATATCGCCAAGACGCTCGCCATGTTCGGCGGCTTCACGGAGGGGCTGCAGCTCTTCGCCTCCTTCGCGATGCTGATGAACTTCCCGCGCTTCAACAAGATGAAGGGCATGGGCCAGATCGTCAGCTGGTCGGTCCGCGACGAGACGCTCCACTGCGAAGGCATCATCCGCCTGTTCCACACCTTCGTGAAGGAACGGAATTGCTTCACTCCGGCGGTGAAGGACGACATCATGGACATGTGCCAGAAGACGGTTCGGATCGAGGACGCGTTCATCGATCTCGTCTTCGAAATGGGCCCCGTCCCCGGCATGACGCCCAAGGACATCAAGCGCTACGTCCGCTACATCGCCGATTGGCGCCTGGGCCAACTGGGCCTCAAACCCATCTACATGATCGAAGAACACCCCCTCCCCTGGCTCGCCCCGCTGCTCAATGGCGTCGAACACGCCAACTTCTTCGAAACCCGCGCGACGGAATACTCGAAGGGCGCGACGCGGGGGGATTGGAACACCGTGTGGTCGAGCTTCGACAAGCGCCAGAAGGCGAAGGCGGCGAACGAGGC
>DATDNN010000241.1:0-3431 GCA_036518255.1 Allosphingosinicella sp.
CGACGACGGGCGGCGCGAGGCGCGGTTCCTGATCGGGGGCGCGGACGGCTTCGACGACGCGGATCGTGCGCGCGCCGACCTCCTCATCGCGTTCGGCAAGGCCACCTGGCCGCACCTTCTGGCCCGGGCGATGCTCGCCGAGCAATTGTGGCGGGCGACAAGCATCCTTGCGAACCACCCCTATCATCGCGAAGGATAGGGGGATGATCCGCCCGCTCGTCTTCGCCGCCATCCTCGTGTCGCTCGGCTGCGGTATCGCCTATGCCGAGGCCGATCTCGGCGCGCGCATCGCCGGTGCGAAGCGGGAGGCGGCGCAGGCCGCGGCCGATGCGAAACGGTTCGAGGCGGAAGCGGATGCGGCGCGGGATGCCGCCGGGCGGGCGCGGGCTCAGTCGGACGCGCTCGCCGCGCGCATCGCCGCCGCCGAAGCGCGGATCACGCTCGCCGAAGCCGATTTCGCGGTGCTGGGCCGTGCCTTCGCCGCCTCCCGGTTCGCCCTGGCGCAAAAGCAGGAGCCGCTCGCCCACCTTGCCGCGACGCTGACGCACCTGGCGCGCCGCCCGCCCGTCCTAGCCCTCGCGGCGCCCGGATCCTTGCGGGAGACGGCCCGTACCCGAACGGTGCTTGCCGCCGCCTTGCCCGCCGTCCGCGCCCGCACCGCCGCGCTTCGCGCCCAGATCGCGTCCGACCAGAAGCTGCGCCGCGAGGCCGCGCTCGTCATTCAGGAGCGGATGCACGCCCGGGCCGATCTCGACCGGCAGAAAGCGGCGCTGGCGGCGCTCGAGGCGCAAGAGATGGCGCGGGCGGGGAACCTCGGCCGCGCCGCCCTTACCGCATCCGATACCGCGCTCAGCATGGACGAAGCCGTACGGACGCTGTCCTCGGGATCGGCCCGTGCGGCGTTCGAAGCGGGGGCGGCGCGCAGCCTTGCCACCATACCCGGGCCGGGCATGCCGCCGTCTCGCACCCTGCCGAGGCCCGCGCGGCCGGTCTATCGCCTGCCGGTCGCAGGGACGCTGGTGGCGGGCATGGGCGAACTTTCCGCTTCCGGCATCCACAGCCGCGGGCTGACGCTCGAGGTGGCGCCGGACCAGGCCGCCGTTGCGCCGTCCGGCGGGCGCATCCTCTATGCGGGCGGATTCCGGAGCTATGGCGAGATCGTCATCATCGATCATGGCGGCGGCTGGACCAGCCTCGTCACCGGTCTTGCCACGCTCGGCGTCCGCGTGGGCGACCGGGTGACGATGGGTCAGGAGGTCGGCCGCACCGGCGCCCGGCCCGTGACGGTGGAACTGCGCCGCGAGGGCGCGCCTTTTCCGATCGCGCAGCTGGTGGCTCTGGGGTGATCTTTCGCTTCCTATCAGGGGAAAGTGAGCATGTTTAGGGCGGTGGAGGCATTTTTTGGGGCCCGCGCCAACCCCTCCACCAGCCTGCGGCTGGTCCCCCTCCCCGTTCCGGGGAGGATCTTGAGTCTTGTTCATCAGCCGTTGCTTTTCGCGCGCCTAAAAAGCCTGTAACGTCGCGCGCAAAGCCAGAAGCTTTTGGAGTCCCATGGCCAAGAATATCATCCGCTCGCTCGGTCTCGTCACCGCCGTCGCCCTCATTCCGGCGGCGACCGCCAGCCTCGCCGCCGTCGATGCCAGCACCTATAAGGAGTTGGAGGCTTTCATGCGCGTCTTCAACGAAGTGCGCTCCGAATATGTCGAGAAGGTCGACGACAAGACCCTGATCAAGGGCGCGATCGACGGGATGCTCGCTAGCCTCGATCCGCACAGCTCCTATCTCGACGAGCGGGATTTCGATCGGCTCATCTCCTCGACCGATGGGGAATATGGCGGCCTCGGTCTCACCGTCGGCATGGAGGATGGCGCGGTGAAGGTGGTCGCCGCGACCGAGGATACGCCCGCCGACCGCGCGGGCATCAAGCCCGGCGATTACCTCACCCATATCGACGGCAAGCTCGTTTTCGGCGGCACGCTCGACGAAGCGGTCGATCAGATGCGCGGCCCGCCGGGCACCACCGTCAAGATAACGGTCGTGCGCCCGGGCCGCGACAAGCCGTTCGACCTCACCATCACGCGCGCCATGATCGAGATCAAGGCGGTGAAGTGGGAGGTGAAGGACAATGTCGGCATCATCAACGTCAATGCCTTCAATCGCACGACCACGCCGCTCGCCATCGAAGCGATCAAGGAGATCGAGAAGAAGCTCGGCCGTCCGCCGCTCGGCTACGTCCTCGACCTGCGCTCCAATCCGGGCGGCCTCGTCGATGAGGCGGTCGGCCTGTCCGACGTGTTCCTGGAAGGCGGGGAAGTGGTCTCCTCGCGCGGGCGCCGTCCGTCCGATATCGACCATTATTATGCCAAGCCCGGCGATCTGACGCGGGGGCTGCCGGTTGTCGTCCTCATCAATTCCGGTAGCGCGTCGGCGGCGGAGATCGTCGCGGGCGCGCTCCAGGATCATCACCGCGCCGTGGTGATGGGGGAACGGAGCTTCGGCAAGGGATCGGTGCAGACTTTGCTGCCGCTCACCCAGACGACGGGTCTGCGCCTTACCACCGCGCGTTATTACACGCCGAGCGGCCGTTCGGTGCAGGAAGGCGGCATCCGGCCCGATATCGCCGTGCCGCAGCTGTCCGATCCCGATTACAAGGACCGTCCGCGCCTTCGCGAAGCCGATCTTCGCCGCCACCTCGTGAATGAGGCGAAGGTGGAGGATGACGTGATCGAGGATGACGGCAAGCCCGATCCGCGCTTCTCCGCCACCGCTCAGGATCTGGAGAAGAAGGGCGTGAAGGACTTCCAGCTGCAATATGCGGTAAACACCATTTCGCGGCTCGGCGGTTTCCAGCAGGCGCAGGCGCCCGCCGCGAAGAAAGCGGGCGCGCGATAAGAGCGCGCGGGAAGGGCGTTGGGGGGTAGAATGACCGATCTTCACAAGGCACGATGGCTGGCGCTGCTGGTGCCCGCCGCGCTTCTGGCGGGGGCCTATGGATCGCAGATCTGGGGCGGCCTCTACCCATGCGAAATGTGCTGGTGGCAGCGCTATCCGCATTTCGCCGCCGTCGGCCTCGCCCTCGTCGCCTTCCTCGCGCGGGCGCCGGGAACGGTGCGCATCCTCGTCCTTCTCGCGGCGCTCGCCATCCTGACGAGCGGCGCGATCGGCGTCTATCATGCCGGCGTCGAATGGGGCATTTTCGAAGGCGTCACCCACTGCACGGCGGGCGGACGCGCGGGCGTTTCCAATGCCGATTTGCTGGCGGATATTATGGCGACCCCGCTCGTTCGGTGCGATGAGGTGCAATGGTCGTTCCTCGGCCTGTCGCTCGCCGGCTGGAACGCGCTGATTTCCATTGGAGCGGCGGTGGTGATCCTATGGCTCAGCCTCAAGAAGACGAAAACCGCATGACGGGCGCCGCATCCCGCCAGGGC
>DATDNN010000242.1:0-4934 GCA_036518255.1 Allosphingosinicella sp.
GAGGCCCGTGACTTCCTCCGTCACCGGATGTTCGACCTGAAGGCGGGTGTTCATTTCGAGGAAATAGAAGCTCTCGCCGGTCTTATCCGCGCCCGACACGATCAGCTCCACCGTGCCCGCGCTATAATAGCCCACCGCGCGGGCGAGAGCCACGGCCTGCTCGCCCATCGCCTTGCGCATTTCAGGCGTGACGAAGGGAGAGGGGGCTTCTTCCACCACTTTCTGGTGGCGGCGCTGCACGGAGCATTCGCGTTCGCCCAGATAGACGATGTTGCCGTGCTGATCGCCCAGCACCTGGATTTCGATATGGCGCGGGCTTTCGATGAACTTTTCGATGAACACGCGATCGTCGCCGAAGCTGGCGAGCCCTTCGCGCTTCGTCGCCTCGAACCCTTCGCGCACGTCCTTTTCGCTATAGGCGAGGCGCATGCCCTTGCCGCCGCCGCCGGCCGAAGCCTTCATCATCACTGGATAGCCGATTTCCGACGCGATCCGGACGGCCTCATCCGTGTCCGCGATTTCGCCGAGATAGCCCGGAACCACGTTGACGCCGGCTTCCTTGGCGAGCTTCTTGGATTCGATCTTGTCGCCCATGGCCGCGATGGCATTGGGCGGCGGACCGATGAAGGCGATGCCGTTGTCGGCCAGGGCCCGCGCGAAGCTTTCGCGTTCGGAGAGAAAGCCATAGCCCGGATGCACCGCCTCGGCCCCCGTCGCCTTGCAGGCCGCGATGATCTTGTCGGCGAGCAGGTAGCTTTCGCTGGCAGGCGGCGGCCCCAGATGCACCGCCTCGTCCGCCAGTCTGACATGCGGCGCGCGCGCGTCGGCATCGGAATAGACGGCCACCGTCTTGATGCCCATCTTCCGCGCGGTGCGAATGACCCGGCAGGCGATTTCGCCGCGATTGGCGATCAGGATTTTGGAGAACACTCAATCCACCCCTGGAATTTGTCGTTTAAAGAATAGGGCCGCCAAACCGACATAAGCGATAGCGAGAATAGCGCTTACGACCATGATTGGGGTCACGTTACACGATGCAACAATGTCGGGTTGCATACTGCATGTTCCAACGGAAACAATTGCCACCACTAGAATGGTGACGGCACCGTAAACGGCAGACAATATGCCGAAAAGCAACAGCTTGCGTTTTCTCGGCAATCTCATCCTCCTGATGCCTCGATTGCCTTCGGACCCATAGAGCGCAATCCCATCTTGCCGAACATCGCCATGTCCGCATCGCCGCCCGCATTGCCGGTGGTCAGCAGCTTATCCCCCGTAAAGATAGAATTGGCGCCCGCCATGAAGCAGAGCGCCTGCGTCGCCTCGCTCATGCTTTCGCGGCCTGCCGACAGCCGGACCATGGAGCGCGGCATGGTGATGCGCGCCACCGCCACCGTGCGGACGAACTCGATGTCGTCGATCTTCGCGAGCGGCGTATCCGCCAGCATGTCGCCAAGCACAGTGCCCTTCACCGGCACGAGCGCGTTGATCGGCACGCTGCCCGGATGTTCGGGCAGGGTGGCGAGCGCGTGGATGAAGCCCACGCGATCCTCCCGCGTTTCGCCCATGCCGACGATGCCGCCGGAGCAGACGTTGATCCCCGCCGAGCGGACGTTTTCCAGCGTTTCGATCCGGTCCTCGAACGTGCGGGTCGAGATGATGTTGGCGTAATTTTCGGGGCTCGTGTCGATATTGTGGTTGTAATAATCGAGCCCCGCATCGGCGAGCATCCGCGCCTGGGCGGGCGTCAGCATGCCCAATGTCATGCAGGTTTCGAGCCCCATGGCGCGCACGCCCTTCACCATCTCGACGATGGCGGGCATGTCGCGATCCTTGGGGTTGCGCCACGCCGCGCCCATGCAGAAACGGCCTGAGCCGTTATCCTTGGCCTCTGCCGCCGCCTGCAGCACGGCGCGCACGTCCATCAGCTTTTCGGCCTTGAGGCCCGATTTGGCGGAAGCGGATTGCGAGCAATAGCCGCAATCTTCGGGGCAGCCGCCGGTCTTGATGGAGAGGAGCGTCGACAGCTGCACCTCATTGGCGGGATGATAAGCGCGGTGAACGCTCTGCGCTTCGTAGAGCAGGTCGAGGAACGGCCTGTCGAACAAGGCCGCGATTTCCTCGCGGGTCCAATCAAGCCTTACACCCCGTTCGGTTCGAGCGACGTCGAGAACCGCGTCGGACCGCTTCTCGACGTCGCTCGAAGCGAACGGGGATGGGGAGCAGCTGTTCATTCTTCATCCTCATCAGGCCCGGCCGGCGGCACATTGTGGCCGAGCAGTTTCAAGACTTCGCCCGCCGCGTCGACCAGGTTCGTGCCGGGACCGAAAATGCCCTGCACCCCGGCATCGCGCAGGAATTGATAATCCTGCGCCGGGATGACCCCGCCAGCGATCACCTTGATGTCGCTACGACCGGCTTCGCGCAGATGGCCGATCAGTTCGGGGATCAGCGTCTTGTGTCCCGCCGCGAGGCTGGAGGCGCCGACCACATCGACATCCTTCTCGATGGCGAGATCGGCCGCTTCCTTCGGCGTCTGGAAAAGCGGCCCGGCCACCACGTCGAAGCCGAGGTCGCCGAAAGCGGAGGAGACGAGGTTCGCGCCGCGATCATGGCCGTCCTGCCCCATCTTGGCGACGAGCATCCGGGGCTTGCGCCCCTTGCGCTGTTCGATGGATCCGACGCCTTCCTGGAGTAATGCCCAGCGGCGATCTTCCTGGTAAGCGCCGCCATAGATGCCGCTCACCGGCTGGGGATTGGTGCCGTATCGGCCGAACACATCCTCCATCGCCGACGAGATTTCGCCGAGCGTCGCGCGGGCGCGCGCCGCTTCGACGGCAAGGGCGAGGAGGTTCGCCTTTCCGGCCGCCCCTTCCCGCAGCGCATCGAGCGCGGCCTGGCACTTCGCCTCGTCACGCTCCGCCTTCACCTTTTCGATGCGGCGGATCTGGGCTTCGCGGACGGCGTGATTGTCGACGTCGAGAATGTCGATCTCCGCTTCGTCGGCGAGGCGGTAGCGGTTGACGCCGACGATCACGTCCTCGCCCTTGTCGACACGCGCGGCGCGGGCGGCCGAGGCTTCCTCGATCATCGCCTTGGGCCAGCCAGCCGCCACGGCCTTCGCCATGCCGCCTTCAGCCTCGACCCGCTCGATAATCTCCCACGCCTTGTCGTAAAGCTCCTGGGTCAGCGCCTCGACATAATAGGAGCCGCCCAGCGGATCGACGACCCTGGTAATGCCCGTTTCTTCCTGAAGCACGATCTGCGTGTTGCGGGCGATGCGGGCGGAGAAATCGGTCGGCAGCGCGATGGCCTCATCCAACGCATTGGTGTGGAGCGATTGCGTGCCGCCCAAAGCGGCCGCCATGGCTTCAACGGTGGTGCGGATGACGTTGTTGTAGGGATCCTGCTCGGTCAGCGACACGCCGCTGGTCTGGCAGTGGGTGCGGAGCATCTTCGACCGTTCGTCCTTCGCGCCGAGATCGGTCATCACCCGGTGCCAGAGCTTCCGCGCGGCGCGGAGCTTCGCCACTTCCATGAAGAAGTTCATGCCGATCGCGAAGAAGAAGGAGAGGCGCCCGGCGAACCTGTCGATATCGAGCCCGGTCGCCATCGCCGCGCGCGCATATTCCTTGCCGTCCGCGATGGTGAAGGCCAGTTCCTGCACCTGCGTCGCCCCCGCCTCCTGCATGTGATAGCCGGAGATGGAGATGGAATTGAACTTCGGCATGTATTCGGACGTGTAGGCGATGATGTCCGAAATGATCCGCATCGAGGGTTCGGGCGGGTAGATATAGGTGTTGCGGACCATGAACTCTTTGAGGATGTCGTTCTGGATCGTGCCGTCCAGCGCACCTTGAGGGACGCCCTGCTCCTCCGCCGCGACGATGTAGAAAGCGAGGATCGGAATGACCGCGCCGTTCATCGTCATGGATACGGACATCTGGTCGAGCGGGATGCCGTCGAACAGGATCTTCATGTCGTCGATCGTGTCGATGGCAACGCCCGCCTTGCCGACATCGCCCACCACGCGCGGGTGATCGGAATCATAGCCCCGGTGCGTCGCGAGATCGAAGGCGACCGAAAGCCCCTTCTGCCCCGCGACGAGGTTGCGGCGATAGAAAGCGTTCGATTCCTCGGCGGTGGAGAAGCCCGCATATTGGCGGATGGTCCACGGGCGGCCCGCATACATGCTCGCCCGCACGCCGCGGGTGAATGGCGCGAAGCCGGGAAGGCCGGGGTCGATCCCCGCGACATCCTCGGCCGTATAAAGCGGCTTCACCGCGATGCCCTCGGGCGTCTGCCAGCTAAGGTCGCGCCCCTTCACTTCCTTCTGGGCCAGCACCTCCCAATCGGCGCGCGTGGGTTTGTTGTCAGACATAACTCGTCCCTAAACACATCCGTTCGTGCTGAGTAGGGGCTGAGCGAAGTCGAAGACCCGTATCGAAGCATTCCGCGTGGGAACCCTTCGATACGCCGTTTCGACGTTGCTCAACGGCTACTCAGGGCGAACGGAAAATCAAATTCATAACCCCAAAACCGTTTGCTTCGAGCGAAGTCGAGAAGCCCTTCCGAGCGGAGCCGGGGGAAGAAGGGTCTCGGTTACGCTCGACGCCGTGTCTCGACTTCACGCGAAGCGTGAAGTTTATCCTGAGCGCCTGCCTTGCAGGCAGTCGAAGGGCTCGACACGAACGGGGAGAGATCAATGCTCCCCTTTCGGCGTCTCCATCAACTCCACCAGCACCCCGCCCATATCCTTGGGATGCACGAAAATCACCGGCGTGCCATGCGCCCCGATGCGCGGCTCGCCCAGCACCTTGGCGCCCTTGGCTTCCATCTCGGCCTTTGCGGCATGAATGTCCGGCACCTCGAAGCACACATGATGCTGCCCGCCCGCCGGATTCTTCTCCAGAAACTTGCAGATCGGCGAAGTC
>DATDNN010000243.1:0-7857 GCA_036518255.1 Allosphingosinicella sp.
TCCGCCGAGGTCGCGGCGGAAACGATCCTTGTCGAGCTTTTCGTTGGTCGTCATGTCCCACAAGCGGCAGCCGTCGGGGCTGATCTCGTCGGCAAGGATGATACGGCTATAATCGTTTTCCCAGAGCCGCCCGAACTCCAGCTTGAAGTCGACGAGGCGGATGCCGATGCCGGCGAAAAGACCTGACAGGAAGTCGTTGATACGCACCGCCATGTCGGCGATGTCGTTCATCTCCTCTTGGCTCGCCCAGCCGAAACAGGCGATATGCTCTTCCGCGATCATCGGATCGCCGAGCGCGTCGTCCTTATAATAATATTCGATGATCGTGCGGGGGAGCTGGACGCCTTCCTCGATGCCGAGGCGCTTCGACAGCGATCCGGCCGCGACGTTGCGCACCACCACCTCAATCGGAACGATCTCGACCTGGCGGATCAGCTGCTCACGCATGTTGAGGCGGCGGATGAAATGGGTCGGCACGCCGATATTGCCGAGCAGAGTGAAGATATGCTCGGAAATCCGGTTGTTCAGCACGCCCTTGCCGCTGATCGTGCCCTTTTTCTGAGCGTTGAAGGCGGTGGCGTCGTCCTTGAAATACTGGATCAGGGTACCGGGCTCGGGGCCCTCGTACAGGATCTTGGCCTTGCCTTCGTAAATCTGGCGGCGACGGGACATCACATCTTACTCCCGGCTAGGAAAAAGAGCGCCCCGGAATGGCGCGCCGCTCGGGTGGAGCGCGGCCGTCCGGGGCTTGGCGTCCGCCTATAATGCAAGGCGGCAGGAAGGGCAATGTGGCGCCCGTTGTGGCAGAAGGAGGGCGAATTGTATCTCGCCCTTGTGAAATCGCCCTGCTATCCCTTCGTTCATGTCCGAAGTCACGACCGACGAATTCGATCAGATCGTACGCCAGCCTTTCGATGAGGCGCTTTCGCAGCGTTATCTGGTTTATGCGCTTTCGACCATTACCGCGCGCTCGCTGCCGGATGTGCGGGATGGTCTTAAGCCGGTGCACCGGCGCCTCTTGTGGGCGATGCGGCTGCTGCGGCTCGATCCCAATGCGGGCTACAAGAAATGTGCACGGGTCGTCGGCGACGTCATTGGTAAATATCACCCGCATGGCGACCAGTCGGTCTATGACGCGATGGTCCGTCTCGCCCAGACCTTT
The DNA here is from genome assembly GCA_036518255.1 of Allosphingosinicella sp. GTDB lineage: Bacteria > Pseudomonadota > Alphaproteobacteria > Sphingomonadales > Sphingomonadaceae > Allosphingosinicella. The sequence goes on from DATDNN010000243.1 coordinate 1,163, forward strand.
TCGCTGCGCTATCCGCTCGTCGACGGGCAGGGCAATTTCGGCAATATCGACGGCGATAATGCCGCGGCCTATCGCTATACGGAGGCGCGGCTGACGCAGGTCGCCCTCGACCTGATGGCGGGGCTCGACGACGGCACCGTCGATTTTCGGCCGACCTATAATGGCGAGGATGAAGAGCCGGAGGTCATGCCCGGCCTCTTCCCGAACCTCCTCGCCAACGGCGCGAGCGGCATCGCGGTCGGCATGGCGACCTCCATTCCGCCGCACAATGTGGCCGAGATCGTGGATGCGGCGACGCATCTGATCGACAATCCGAAGGCTGAACCGCAGGAGCTGATGGCCTATGTGAAGGGCCCGGACTTCCCGACCGGCGGCGTCATCGTCGACAATGAGGATGTGATCACGGCGGCCTATATGAACGGCCGGGGCAGCTTCCGCGTGCGGGCCAAATGGACGACCGAGGATCAGGGGCGCGGCACCTGGGTCGCGGTGGTCAGCGAAATTCCCTATCAGGTCCAGAAATCGAAACTGATCGAGCAGATCGCGGCGCTGATCGCCGAGAAAAAGCTGCCGATCCTGGCCGACATTCGCGACGAATCCGACGAAGAGGTGCGGATCGTCATCGAACCGCGCAGCCGCACCGTCGAGCCGCAGGTACTGATGGACCGGTTGTTCCGCCTCACCGACCTCGAAGTGCGCGTGCCCCTCAACATGAACGTGCTCGACGCCAACCGCACGCCGCGCGTCATGGGGCTCAGAGAGGTGCTGACGTCATGGCTTCAGCATCAGTTCGAGGTTCTGCAGCGCCGCTCGCGTCACCGGATCGAGAGGATCGACGACCGGCTGGAGCTGGTCGGCGGCTATATCATCGCCTTCCTGAACCTCGATCGGGTGATCCAGATCATCCGCGAGGAGGATGAGCCCAAGGCGGTGATGATCGCCGAATTCAAGCTCACCGACCGCCAGGCCGAGGCGATCCTCAACATGCGGTTGCGGTCGCTCCGCAAGCTGGAGGAGATGCAGCTCAGGTCCGAACGCGACGCGCTCGAGAAGGAGAAGGACGATCTCCAGAAGCTGCTGGAGAGCGAAGCGCGGCAGCGGACGCGGCTCAAGAAGGATCTCGCGGCGCTGAAGGCCCGCTACGGGCTCGACACGCCGCTTGGACAGCGGCGCACTTTGATCGAGGAAGCGGCGCCGATCGCCGACATCCCGCTCGAAGCCTTTATCGAACGGGAGCCGATCACCGTCATTATGTCCCAGCGCGGCTGGATCCGGGCGATGAAGGGGCATGTCGACCTCACCCAGTCCGAAGCGATGAAGTTCAAGGAAGGGGACGGCCCGGCCTTTGCCTTCCATGCCCAGACGACCGACAAGATCTTGCTGGCGACCGCCAACGGCCGCTTCTTTACGCTGTCCGGGGACAAGCTCCCCGGCGGGCGCGGCTTCGGGGAGCCGGTGCGGGCGATGGTCGATCTAGAGGGCGAGGGAGACGTGGTGGCGCTGCTCCCCGCGACCGATGCGAAATTGCTGCTCGTCTCGTCGGACGGGCGCGGTTTCCTGACGTCCGCGCGCGGCGCCGTCGCCGAAACGCGCAAGGGCAAGCAGGTGGTCAATGTGCGGGCCGGCGCGCGGCTGGCCGTGGTGAAGCCGATCGCGCAGGGCCACGATTATGTCGCGGCGATCGGCGAGAACCGGAAGATGGTCGTATTCCCTCTGACCGAGCTTCCCGAAATGGGGCGCGGGCAGGGCGTGCAGCTCCAGCGCTATCGCGACGGAGGCCTGTCAGACGCCACCACCTTCGCCTTTGCCGAGGGACTTTCCTGGGAAATGGGTGGGGAGAGCGGCCGCACGCGGACCGAGCCCGACCTTTCGGCCTGGCGCACCGCGCGCGGCGCGGCGGGCCGGATGCCGCCCACCGGCTTTCCGCGCAACAACCGGTTCGGCTGATCTGTCCCATTTGGAAACAGACAGGACGAGCCCGTCGTCACCAACAATTAACGGCTTCGGATTACTAGGGCGTCATGCACCTGACCTCCCCCCACCAGCACGATTTCGTGCCGGTCGATCCTCCCCTGCCCGGCGGCGGCGGCGGCGTCACGTCGCATCGCCTGCTGCCGCGGGATCCGGTGCTGGAACATGCGCGGCAGGAATATCTCGACGCGCTGCCTATCGCCGCGGCGGTGATCTGCTCCAACGCGCCCGGCGACATCTGGATCGACAAGGCGAACCAGCAATTCCGCCGCATCGCCGCGCTGCCGGAAGGCGGGATCGACCTGCCGGTGGAGCAATCGGGTTTTCTCGATCTCTGCGGAGTCGGGCCGCGCGTGCTGGCTTTCGTGCCCGGGGAAGAGTCATCGTTGCAATTCGAATGCAGCGATGGGCAGGAAGTGGGGGGGCGCCATTTCAGCGTGCGCATCGCCCGCCTCCGCTCGACCTCCTACGCCGCGCGCCGCTGCCTTCTCACCATTCTCGACAGGACGGCGCAGGTCGATACCGAACATAGTCTGCGCGCGGAAATGCTGCGCGACAGCTTGACGGGCCTCCCCAACCGTCTCGCCTTCGCCGAACAGGTGGAGTTGCTGCTCCAGGATCCGACCGTATCCGACACCAGCCATGCGGTGCTGGTCGTCGACATGGCCCGGTTCAGCCGGGTGAACGAATGCGTCGGCGCCATTGCGGGCGACGAATTGCTGATCGCCTTCGCCAGCCGCCTCTTCTCCGCTTTGTCGCCCGGCGACGTGCTCGCGCGCATCGGCAGCGACGAATTCGGCATATTGCTGAAACTTGAAAACGGGCTGGATGACGCGCTTGACGCGGCCGCGCGGATCAAGGCTGCGCTCATCGCGCCTTTCCGCCTCTCCGACCTCGAAATCCAGGTCGATTGTTCGATCGGCTGCGCGCTGGTGAACGGGCAGGTGGATTTCGCCGAGGAAGTTGTGCGCAACGCCCAGTTCGCGCTGAAGCGGGCGAAGCACAATAACGAAGTCCATGTCTATGAAGCGAACGAGGCCCGGGCCGCGCGACGGCTGTTCAGCCTCGAAACCGAATTGCGCCGGGCGATCGAGAACGGCCAGCTATCCATGGCCTTCCAGCCGCTCGTCGACTTGCAGACCGGCCATGTGGCGGGCTTCGAGGCGCTGACCCGCTGGGAGCGCGGCGGCGAGGCGGCGGATGCCTCCGAATTCATTCCGGTGGCGGAGGAAGCGGGACTGATCGTTCCGCTTGGCCGCTGGGCGGCGGAAGAGGCGGTGCGGACGCTGGCCGATTGGGACAAGCGTGCGGGCGGGCCGTTGCCGCTCTATATGGGCGTCAACGTCTCGCCGGTGCAGATCGCCCGCGACGATGCGGTGGGGTTCGTGTCCGGCACGCTCGCCCGCTATGGCCTGGCGGGCAAGCGGCTCATCATCGAGCTTACCGAAAGCGCCATCGTCCGCGATCCGGAGAGAGCGGCGGCCGTGCTCAATGGCCTGAAGGAACTCGACGCCCGCATCGCCATGGACGATTTCGGCACCGGCTATACCTCGCTCGCCTACCTCCAGCGGCTGCCGATCGACATATTGAAGATCGACCGCAGCTTCGTGTCGAAGATGATGGCCGACCGCGATTCCTTCGCCATCATCCGCGCCGTCCTGTCGCTCGCCACCGCGCTCGGCATGTCGACGACGGCGGAGGGGGTGGAGACGGAAGACCTCGCCCGCACCCTCGGCTATCTCGGCTGTTCCCACGGTCAGGGCTATCATTTCGCCGCGCCGATGTCGGCCGACGATGCCTTCGCCTACATGTTGTCGCGGAGCGCTTCGGCGACCTGATTTTCGGCCATCGCCCGGATCGCGGCCGGATCGGCCGGGAAGCCGCTTTCCGCCCACTGCCTCTCCAGCGCCTGCAAGGTGCGCGCGACGAGCGGGCCGGGTTTGAGGCCCATGGCGATGAGATCGCCGCCGCCGATGCCGATGCGGGGCCGCTCCCAATCGCGGAGTCGTTCCACCCCAGGGACAACCGCCGCCTCGTCTTCGCCGATCAGGATCCGGTCGAGCGCTTCGTCCCGGCCGATGGCATAAGCAAGGAGGTGGGGACGGGTTCCCCTCGCTTCGCTCCTGTCGGCAGCGCAGGTAAGGCGCTTCATCATGCGATTGGACAGGCGCAGCCGTGCGGCGACGGCCGCCGCGACGCCCGCGTCGGCGGGCAGCAGCGCGGCGAGACGTCGTGCCGGGTCGGGCGCCGTGCCGGTCTGCTTCTCGCGCGCTTCCAGGCGGGTAAGCCGGTCCACGCCGTCCATGCCGATTTCGGGAAGAACGGGGCGGAGAATACCCTGCTCCACCATCAGGCGCAGCGTCGGCGAGGGCGCCGGGAGGGCGAGCAGTTTCAGCATCTCGTCCGCGATCCGCTCGCGCGACAGGGCCATGAGGTCGTTGGCCCGGGCGGTGCATGCATCCAGCGCCGCCGCGTCCGGTGCATCTTCGCCGAAGCGCGCATGAAAACGGAAGAAACGGAGGATGCGCAGATGATCCTCGGCGATGCGTTGCAGCGGATCGCCGATGAAGCGCACGATCCGCCGATCGAGATCGGCAAGGCCGCCGAAATAGTCGAATATCTCGCCGGTCAGCGGATCGGCCGAAAGGGCGTTGATCGTGAAATCGCGCCGCGCCGCATCTTCCTGCCAGTCTTCGGAAAAGGCGACGGTGGCGCGGCGTCCGTCGGTCGATACGTCGCGCCGGAGTGTGGTGATTTCGACGGGGCCGCCCGGCAGCACGGCCGTTATCGTGCCGTGGGCGATGCCGGTCGGCACGGCGCGGATGCCCGCCGCCTTCAGCCGCCCGAGAACGTCATCGGGCAGGAAGCGCGTGGCGATGTCGATATCGCTGACGGGAAGGCCGAGCAGCCCGTCGCGCACGGCGCCGCCCACGAAGCGCGCCGCGCCGCTCTCCGTATCGAGAGTAGCGAGGAGGGCTTCCATGCCCTCCTGCCTCTGCCAAGGTGCGGGGGACAGCTTCATGACAGCGTCGCCAGCCTGCGGCCGAGATTGACGATCATCGCTGCCGTCGCGCCCCAGATGCGGCGATCTTCCCACAAAATCTCATAATAATGCCTCTCCCGCCCCTGGTAGAAAGCCGTGCGGAGGCTCTGGTGCCTCGGGTCGAGCAAATAGGAAAGAGGGGCCTCGAAAATATCGGCGACTTCGGCCGCGTTGGGCGTGAGCTGGAGATCGGGCGGGACGAGGCCGATCACCGGGGTCACCGCATAACCGGTGACGGTGCGGTAGAGATCGGCGGGGCCGATAATCTCGACATGCGCGGACCGGAGGCCGATTTCCTCCTCCGCCTCGCGGAGCGCCGCCGCGACGGCATTTTCGTCCTCCGCGTCGATCCGGCCGCCCGGAAAGCTCACCTGCCCGGCATGGCGCCGCATCGTTTCCGGCCGCAGGGTGAAAAGCAGGCTCGGCTCGCTGCGCGTGACCACCGGTACCAACACCGCGGCAGGCGCGGGCATCCTTTCCTCGCCGGGCGGCGGCGGATCGACGGGATCGCCGGGGATGAGCAAAGGATGGTCGCCAAGCGGGCCGCTAAAGACCACGCGCAGCCGTTCGATGAGGCTCATGCCGGCGCCAGCGGGAAGAAAGCGCCGCCGCTCCACAGACCAGGCGGATCGGCGCCTTCGTCCAGAGCGAGGTTGGCGAGTTCGTAGAAGACCGGGCGGGCGACGAGGGCGTCGAGACCGGGGCGCACAGCGAGATAGGGATGCGGCCCGTCCGCTTTCTCCTCCAGCCGGAGCGGATGATCGGGTCCGGCCACCACGATGTCGCCGGTGCTGAGCCGGAAGGCGAGGGCGCGGGCAGGGCCTTCGCCTTCGCTCTTCACCTCCACCGCGACGAAGGGCGCGTCCTCGACATCGATGACGAGCTTCTCGACGGGGGTGACCAGCACATGGCTGCCGTCCGCCTCGCGCCGCAATATTGTGGAGAAGAGCCGGACCATCGCCGGGCGGCCGATCGGGCTTCCTTCATGATACCAGGTGCCGTCGCGGGCGATGCGCATGCCGCTATGGCCGCAAAGGGACGGGTTCCAGCGTTCGACCGGCGGCAATTTCTTCTCCGCCGCGAGCCGCGCGATATCGGCGAGGCTTAGGGCGCTGAGATCGGCGGGAGGTTCGGGTGCTGGCATGGCGCCAATCTAGTCACGCAAGCCGGGCACGTCACCCCGCCGCTCGACTTCCCGCTACCGCTCCGCGCGGCTTGCCGCTATGCGCGCCTCCATGACCCAGGAATTTTCCGGCCCCAGAACCGCCATCGTGACCGGCGGCGCCAAGCGGATCGGCGCGGAGATCGTCCGGGCGCTGGCGGCGGACGGCTGGCATGTGCTGATCCACTGCAACCGGTCCCGCCGGGAAGCCGCGGCGCTCGCCGAAGAGGCGGGCAATGCGCGCGTGGTAGCGGCCGATCTCGCGGAGCCCGATGCGGCCGAACGGATCATCGCGGCGCTCGGCGGCCTGCCGCCCGCGCGCCTGCTGGTCAACAATGCCTCGCGTTTTACCTATGATGCGGCGCTCGACTTCAGCATCGAGGATTGGGACGCGCACCAGGCGATCAACCTGCGCGCGCCGGCGCTCCTGTCGCGCGCTTTCGCGCTGCATGCGGGCGAGGGCGGGGGGCTTATCGTCAACCTGCTCGACGCCAAGCTCGCCCAGCCCAATCCCGACTT
>DATDNN010000244.1:0-2665 GCA_036518255.1 Allosphingosinicella sp.
CAGCGCCTGGGGTTTCAGCAGCTCCTCCATCGCGGCGAGCGAGAGGGCATTGTCCTCATCGTCATCCTCGGCGGGACGCGGCGTGCGGCGCTCGGTGAGCTCGTCATCCTCATCGGCGGACGCCTCTTCTTCCGGCTCTTCTTCTTCCTTGAAGGAGGGGCCGGCGGTTTTTTCGGAAATTTCGTCCTCGCTCTCGTCCTCGGCGCCCTCCACCTGTTCGGGCGTCGGACCCTTGGAGAGCATGGCGTCGAGATCGAGGATTTCGCGCAGCTGCATCGCGCCTTCGTTGAGCGCGGTCGACCATTCGATGATGGCGTTGAAGGTAATCGGGCTTTCGCACAGCCCCCAGATCATCGTGTCGCGGCCGGCCTCGATGCGCTTGGCGATCGCGATTTCGCCCTCGCGGGACAGCAGCTCCACCGCGCCCATTTCGCGCAGATACATGCGGACGGGATCGTCGGTGCGATCGACCGTCTCCTTCTTCTTTTCGATGACGAAGCGTTCGCCCTCGCCGGTTTCTTCCTCGCCGACTTCCTCGACGCCGGCATCGTCCTCGGCGCCTTCTTCCTCGTCGCTATCGTCATTCTCGACAATGTTGACGCCCATGTCGTTGAGCGCGGACATGATGTCCTCAATCTGCTCGGACGACATCTGGTCCTGCGGAAGCGCATCGTTGAGCTCGTCATAAGTGATCACGCCGCGCTTCTTCGCGCGGGCGATCAGCTTCTTGATCGACGCTTCGTTGAGGTCGATGAGCGGGGCATCGCCATTTTCATTCTTGTCCGCTTCGACCGTATTCGACTTCGCCATTCGCAATGCCTATTCCAAAATCTAGGGCTGCTCCGCCGCGCTTTCGATCAGCGCCGCGAGCCGCCTGTCAGCCTCTTCCCGCGCCGTCCGGAGCCTTTGCTGCTCGCGGAACGCCGCCTCGTCACCTTCTTCCTCCAGCCGCCGCGTCGCCGCCTGCAATGCGGCGTCCAGCGCGGGCCGTGCCGCAAGGGTTTCGATTACCAGAACCAGATCGCGGGAGGCGCGTTCCGGGTCTGCGTCACGGCGTGTGAAGGAAAAGGCCAATCCTTGCTCCAGGCGCAGTTGCTCCACGACAGCAGCCACACCATCTGCCGCCAATATGGTATTTAGCCGCTCCTGATCAAGCGTGCCGTGCATCAAGGCGGCCTCGACCATCGCATCGCGCACTTTTTCCGCTTTCTTGTCCCGGATCGGGAGGGAGGCGACCGCCTCGGCATGGGAGACGAGCACGGCGGGAAGGCGCAGGAGCCCGCCGAGCACCGCCCGCGCCTCGTGCGGTGCAAGGCCGGCCGTGCTCACCGCCTTGGCCTGCGCCGAAGCGGGGCGGGGCGGGGCATAGCGGCCGAACCCGCCCTTTGCGCCATATTGGCCGCCATAGGGACGCTGCGGCGTCCATTCCCGGCGCGGCGGTCGGACAAGGTCGTGGAAACGCGACAGGAATTCGCCGCGATACTGGTCGCGCACATCGGGATCGGCGATGGTCGCGGCAAGGTCGGTGAGGCGGCGCTTGAGGCCTGCCTTGCGTTCGGGCGTGTCGAGCGGCTCGGCATTGCTCTCATGTTGCCACAGACGGTCGACGAGGCTTTCCGGCGCGCCGAGCAATTCCTCGATCGCCCCCCGTCCCCTGGCGCGGATGAGATCGTCCGGATCCTGCCCGGCCGGCAGCGTCACGAAGCCGAGCGAACGGCCCGGCCCTACATGAGGGAGGGCCCGCAGCGCAGCGCGGATGGCGGCCTTTTGTCCCGCCGCGTCGCCGTCGAAGCAGAGGAGGGGGGCAGGGGAGAGACGCCACAGCCGCTCTAGCTGGCCTTCGGTAAGCGCGGTACCGAGCGGTGCCACCGCCTCGCCAATCCCGGCCTGATCGAGGGCGATCACGTCCATATACCCTTCGACCACGACGACGCGCTTCGCGTCGCGGCTGGCGGGCGAGGCTTTGTCCAGATTGTAGAGCGTGCGCCCCTTGTCGAAGAGCGGGGTTTCGGGCGAGTTCAGATATTTGGGCTCGCCATCGCCCAATATGCGGCCGCCGAAGGCGATGACGCGGCCGCGCTGATCGCGGATCGGGATCATCAGCCGGCCGCGAAAGCGGTCATAGGGCTCCTTGCCGCTCTCCTCCGGCTGAATGAGGAGGCCCGCCTCGACGAGCTTTTCGGCGCCGAAGCCGCTGAGCGCCGCCTTGAGCTTCGACCGGGAATCCGGCGCGAAGCCAAAGCCGAAGCGGGTGCGCGTCTTTTCCGTGATGCCGCGCTTTTTCAGGTAATCACGCGCCTGCGCCCCGTCGATGCCGCCCAGCTGCTCCTCGAACCAGCGCTGCGCCGCTTCCATCACATCGTAGAGACCGGCGGCCTTGTCGGCCCGCTCCCGTGCGCGCGGATCGGCGGCGGGCACTTCCATCCCTGCCGCATCGGCCAGCTCCTTCACCGCATCCATGAAGGGCAGGCCGCGCGCGTCGGTCAGGAAACGGATAGCATCGCCATGCGCGCCGCAGCCGAAGCAATGGTAGAAGCCCTTTTCGTCATTGACGGTGAAGGAGGGGGTCTTTTCCTTGTGAAACGGACAACAGGCCTTCCATTCCCGCCCGGCGCGAAGGAGCTTCACCTGCTTGGAGACGACGGACGAGAGCAGTGTCCGCGCG
>DATDNN010000245.1:0-4598 GCA_036518255.1 Allosphingosinicella sp.
GACCTCGTCGTCGATGACCGTCTCGCCCTCGCGGGGAGCTTTCAGGCGTATGACGAACGGCGTGTCGCCTTGGCCCTCGTTTACGTCGCGCCAGGGGCTGTCGATGCGGAACGGCTTGCGCTCGGCACGCGCTTTTTCGCGCTGTTCGGCGCGCATCTGTTCCAGTTCTTCCGGCGTCGCGTAGCAGCGATAGGCATGGCCTTTCGCCAGCAGTTCGTGCGCCACCTCTGCATGACGGGCCGCGAATTGCGACTGGTAATAGGTATGGCCGTCCCAATCGAGGTTTAGCCACTTCATCCCGTCGAGGATCGCGTCGATCGCGGCCTGGGTCGAGCGCGCCTGATCGGTATCCTCGATGCGCAGCAGGAACTTGCCGCCGTGGTGGCGGGCAAAGAGCCAGTTGAACAGGGCGGTCCGCGCGCCGCCGATATGAAGGAAGCCGGTGGGCGAGGGCGCGAAGCGAGTGACGACCTGGGTTTCAGCAGTTGCGCTCACGCGCGGATTCTCCAAGGATGGCGGCCATGACGGCCAAGGATCAGGGCGCCCCTAGCATAGCGGATGAGCCGCGACAAAGGGGACGTTGGGCCGCGCGGATCGGGGAATATGCGGGCCGGGCGGAAGGCCGGATCGAATCTATCCTTCAGGCGGAGCGCGATCAGCTTGCCCTCTGGGTACCGGTGGGGCTCGGCCTCGGAATCGCTGCATGGTTCGGGTTGCAAGGCCCCTCCGCCTGGATCGCTTTCCTGCTTGGATCGGGCGGGCTTGCCTTGGGACTCGCCGCGGCTGTGGGCGGAAAGAGGTGGGGGCGCTCGCTCGCGCTGTTCATCGTGCTTGCCGCTACCGGACTGTGCCTTGTCTGGCTGCGCGCCCAGATGGTCGCCTCGCCCAAGCTCGAATGGCCGCTGGTCACCGAACTTCGCGCCCGGGTCATCGCTGTGGATCCTTTGCCTGCTCGCAAGACCACACGCCTTCTTCTGGAACCGGAAGGGGCTGTGTTGCCGGAGCGCATCCGGCTGAACGTTCCCACGGATAAAGCGCCCGCCACGTCGAAGCCGGGCGCGACCGTCGAGACACGGGCACGTCTAATGCCACCGGCCCCTATGGCGGTGCCCGGAGCCTATGATTTCGCCCGTGTCGCATGGTTCCAGCGGATCGGCGCCACGGGCAACGCGCTTGATCCCGTGCGCGTCGTAGCGCCTGCGGGGGAGAGCAGCCTTACCAACCGCATTACCGATTGGCGGCACCGACTGTCCGCGCATATCCAGGCGCGCGTGGAGGGCGGCGGAGCGGGTATCGCCGCGGCGCTCGCCACGGGCGATCAGGGCGCGATCGCCGAAGAGGATGCCGAAGCGATGCGGCAGAGCGGCCTCGCCCATCTCCTCTCGATCAGCGGCCTTCACGTGACCGCGGTGGTCGGCGCCGCCATGCTGCTGACGCTGAAGCTGCTGGCCTTAAGCTCGCGCCTCGCCCTGCGCTGGCCGCTGGTGCTGATCGCGGCCGGGGCAGGGGCGCTGGCGGGCGTCGCTTATACGCTGCTGACAGGCGCGGAAGTGCCGACCATCCGCTCCTGCGTTGCCGCCCTCATCGTCCTTGCCGGGATAGCGATGGGGCGGGAGGCGATCACGCTGCGGCTCGTCGCGACCGGTGCGCTCATCGTTCTCCTGTTCTGGCCGGAGGCCTTGGCCGGGCCGAGCTTCCAGCTCAGCTTCGCGGCGGTGACGGCGATCATCGCCTTCCACGAGCATCCGCGCGCCAAGGCGCTCTTCGCGCCACGCGAGGAGGGGTGGGGCATGCGAATGGCGCGCGGCTTCCTCTCGCTGCTGCTGACGGGCATGGCCGTCGAAGCGGCATTGGCGCCGATCGCCCTGTTCCATTTTCACCAGACCGGCCTTTACGGCGCGCTCGCGAACATCATCGCCATTCCGCTCACGACCTTCGTCATCATGCCTGCTGAAGCGCTGGCGCTGCTGATGGATGTAGCGGGGCTGGGCGCGCCCCTCTGGTGGATCGTGGAGCGGGCGCTCGATTTGCTCCTCTCGCTCGCCCACGGCACGGCTTCCGCGCCCGGGGCGGTGGCGATGCTGCCGTCCATGCCGGGCGGCGCCTTTGCTTTGATGGTCGCGGGCGGCCTCTGGCTCGCCCTGTGGCGGACGCCGTGGCGCCGTTTGGGCTTCCTCCCTTTTGCCGCTGGCGCAACATGGGCGCTGCTGACGCCGCCGCCGGACCTGATCGTCACGGGCGACGGACGCCACCTTGCGCTGCGAACGCCCGACGGGCGCATGGCGCTGCTGAGGGGACGGGCGGGCGATTATGTTCGCGATATGCTGGCGGAATCGGCGGGTCTTGAGGACGAGCTTCCCGCGATGGAAGAAGCGCAGAACGCCTCCTGCAGCCGCGACATGTGCATGGCCGAGGTGCGGAAGGACGGCAGGCGCTGGCGCATCCTTGCGACGCGCAGCGCCCATTTCGTGGATTTCGGCCCCCTCAAGGCGGCCTGCGCGGATGCGGACATCGTCGTGAGCGACCGCGTGCTGCCTCGCACATGCGTGCCGCGCTGGCTGAAGGCCGACCGCGCCTTCCTCAGGCAAAGCGGAGGCGTGGCGATTACATTGGGGCCGCGTCCCGCCCTGTCCTCAGTGGCGGATCGCATCGGCGGGCATCCCTGGACGGATTATTGAACGAGAGAGGCGAGGGCCCGATCGACCGTTCCGGCGTCTTCAAGAGCGGTGTCGAAGCGCGGCCAATCGGCGGGCGGCTGGTGGGCGAACCAGGTATATTGGCGCTTGGCATAGCGCCGCGTCGCCATCTGCCCCGCCGCGAGCGCTTCCTCTCGCGACAATTCGCCCCGAAGGCAGGCGGCGATTTCGGGCACGCCGATGGCACGCATGACGGGGAGGGACGGGTCGAGCTTGCGGCGCAGCAGGGCCTCCACTTCGGCGAGGCCTTCTTCGCCCATCATCCCGGCAAAGCGTTCATCGCATCTGCGGTAGAGCCATTCCCTTGGCGGCAGGAGGATAAGGGGGAGGAGGCGATATGCGCCGCCGATGCCGCCCTCCTTTTTCTTTTGCCATTCCGCGAGGGGCGATCCGGTCGAGCGGACGACTTCCAAAGCGCGGGCGATGCGCGTCGTATCGGCCGGCTTGAGCCGCGCCGCGGCCTCCGGGTCTTCTTTCGACAGGGCGGCATAGGCTTCCGTTACGGGTAGAAGGCGGACCTCCTGCCGGATGGCGGGGGCGATGTCAGGAACAGGCGCGATGCCGTCGAGCAGGGTTCTCAGGTAAAGTCCGGTGCCTCCCACCAGGATCGGCAGTCGGCCCTCCGCCACCGTCTCCTCTATCGCCTTGCGCGCATGGTCGGCCCAATCGGCGGCCGAACAGGCGTCGGCCCCGTCGCGATAGCCGTAGAGGAGATGGGGTGCGCGCTCCATTTCGGCTTCGTCGGGCCGCGCCGACACGATTCGCAGATCGCGATAAACTTGCGCGCTATCGGCGTTGATCACCGTTCCGTTCGACCGTTCGGCAAGGGCGAGCGCGAGCGCGGACTTGCCGCTTGCGGTCGGCCCCGCGATAAGCGCGAGCGAGGGAAGGGACGTGTTCATGTTCATCGCGACGTTGATTGCTGCGGATCGGCTTTCGGAGGGAGAGGTTCGCGTTGCCGAGGATGCACTGGCCGCCGCCAATGTCCAGCCCCTCGCGCGCCAATGGGTGGAGCCCGGCATCGCGTGCGACATCCGCTTTTCAGGCGGCGCCGCATCGGCGCGGGCGGCGCTGGAAGGCCTGCTGCCCGGCATAGACGCGGTCGTCCAGCCAGAGGCGGGGCGGCGCAAGGCGCTGCTCGTCGCCGACATGGATTCCACGATGATCACCATCGAATGCATCGACGAGCTTGCCGATTATGCCGGCGTCAAGACGCAGGTGGCCGACGTTACGGAGCGGGCGATGCGCGGCGAATTGCAGTTCGAGGAGGCGCTTCATGCCCGTGTCGCGCTGCTTGCCGGATTGGACGAGGCGGTGATCGACCGCTGCCATGCCGAACGGTTGGCGATCATGCCGGGCGCGCGGGCGCTCGTCCGGACGATGCGCGCGCATGGCGCCACCTGCATCCTCGTCTCGGGCGGCTTTACCAGCTTTGCCGACAGGGTAGCGGAAGACATCGGCTTCAATCGCGCCATCGCCAACAGGCTCAATGTGGCGGGCGGGCGGCTGGTGGGAACGGTCGGGCATCCTATCGTCGGCGCCGACGCCAAGCTGGAAGCTTTGACCGAAGCCGTCTCCGCCCTATCGCTCGATCCTACACAGGTGCTGGCGGTGGGGGATGGCGCCAACGACATCAAGATGCTGGAGGCGGCGGGACTTGGCGTCGCCTATCGCGCGAAGCCGCGAACGCGGCAGGCGGCGGACGCGAGCGTCGATGCCTGCGATCTCACCGCGCTCCTTTATGCCCAAGGCTATCCAAGGAGCGCCTGGGCGGCGGATCAGTAAGCGGGGTCGCTCATATCGGCGGTGATCGCCGCCAGCGCGAAGGCGACCGAGGCACTGGAAAGGGAAAAGCGGATGCGCACGCCCTGGCTGGTCAGAGCGTCGACGCAAGCGGCGATT
>DATDNN010000246.1:0-5170 GCA_036518255.1 Allosphingosinicella sp.
CGCGATCAGGCCCGCCGTGAACGGGGTCGCGTAGAGTGGCACGCCAAGATCGGCGGCGAGATAGGGAATGGCGCCGATATGATCCTCATGCCCATGGGTGAGGACGATGCCGAGCAGGTCGTCTTTCCGCTCTTCGATGAAGGCGAGGTCCGGCAGGACGAGCTCCACCCCCGGATACATGGGATCGGCGAAGGTAAGGCCGAGATCGACCATGATCCACTTGCCCTGGCAGCCGTAGAGATTGACGTTCATGCCGATCTCGCCCGAGCCGCCCAATGCGAGGAAGAGGAGTTCGTTACCGGGTTTCATTCTCGTTCTTTTTCCAATTTCTTGCGTCACTCCGGCGAAAGCCGGAGCCTCGTGTAAGTTCCGCGCGGGCGGAAGCAGATTCCGGCGTTCGCCGGAATGCCAGTTATTTCAAGGATCGTTCGTAAAGGATCCCGAGCCCCGTGATCGTAAGATCGGGCTCGATCGCGTCGAACACGTCGCTATGCTTGTCGAACAGGGTGGCAAGACCACCCGTCGCGATCACCTTCGTCTGCCGCCCGATCTCCGCCTTGATGCGCGCGACCATGCCTTCGATCATCGCCACATAGCCCCAATAGATACCGCTATGCATCGCCTCTTCGGTCGAACGGCCGATCACTTGCGTGTCGGCAGGCGCCTCGATCGCGATGCGCGGCAGCTTGGCGGCGGCGGCGACCAGGGCGTCCAACGACAGGTTGATGCCCGGCGCGATCACGCCGCCTTTGTAGGTGCCGGTATAATCGACCACGTCGAAGGTGGTTGCCGTCCCGAAATCGATGACGATGAGGTCGCCCGGATGCGCCTCATGCGCGGCAATGGCGTTGACGAGGCGGTCGGCGCCGACGGCTTCGGGCTCCGGAAGATCGATGGCGATGCCATATTCCACCGGCGCGCGGCCCGCGACCAGCGCCTTCACCCCGAAATATTTTTCCGCCAGCACCTCAAGATTGTGAAGCGCGCGCGGCACCACGGTCGCGACGATCACCGCCTCGACATCGTCCGTCGCGTAGCCGGCGAGGCCCAGAAGCTGATGCAGCCAAACCGCATATTCGTCGGCGGTCCGGCGCGGATCGGTGGCAATCCGCCACCGCGCCCGTATCTCGCGCCCCTGCATCAGCGCGAAGACGATATTCGTGTTTCCGGCGTCGATAGCGAGCAGCATGGGCCTTCCCTAAGCCTCTTCGCCCGGAACGACCAGCGCCATCTCGGCCGTATCCTCCCAGCCCAGCGCTTCGTAGAGCGGACGCCCCTGGGCCGTGGCGTGGAGGATCATGAACTGGAGGTCCCGGCGGCGGGCTTCTTTCGTCGTCTCCGCCATCAGCTTCTTGGCGATACCCTGCCCGCGATATTCGGGCTCGACATAGACGTTGAGAATATAGCCGCGCTTCGACATCAGCGGATGGGCCGGGTGCGGCGGCCAGTCGATTTCCATCATGCCAAGGCCGGCGACTGCCCGCCCCTCATGCTCGGCGACCCAGCCGAAATAGCGGCCGTCGGCAAGGCGCGGCGCCAGCCACTCGCGGAACGGCGCCTGCATCAGCGCGATCACATCCTCGCTGCGCCCGGAATCGCGAAACATGGATTCGCGATGGTGACAGATGAGGTCGCGGTCGTCCGGGGTAATACTTCTTATTTCCATGGCGCCCTCAAATCAGAAAAACGTCGCCTGCATTGATGACGCGCGTCGTGCCGTCCGCGATACGGAGGCGAAGCGCGCCATTGTCGTCCAGCCCGTCGAACAGGCCTTCGACCTTCTCGCCCGAGACCGCCGCCGTAAAGACGGTGCCGACCGGATGCGCCGCCGCGAGCCAGCGACTCTGCACGGGCTTCAGCCCCTCGCTCCGCCAGCGGCCGAGCCAGCGCGCGAAACTGTCGGCCAGCGCCTCGACGACGCTCGCAGGGTCCGGCGCCGCCCCGGCAAGAGCGCGAATGCTGGCCGTCGGGCGCTCCAGTTCCATCGGATGCTCGGCAAGATTGGCGCCGAAGCCGACAACCACGCAATCGCCGATCCGCTCCAGCAAAATACCCGAAACCTTGGCACCATCCGAAAGAATGTCGTTCGGCCATTTGATGGTCAGCGGTGCCCCCGCCGCATAGAGCGACAGGATCTCGTGGAGGGCGACGGCCGCCGTCAGCGCCAGCGTATGGGCGGGCGGATCGCCCATTTGCAGGCGGACGAGCGTGCTGGCGTAGAGATTGCCTTCCGGCGAAAGCCATTCGCGGCCCTGCCGTCCCCTGCCCCCCGTCTGCCGTCCCGCGCGCAGCCACGTGCCTTCGGGCGCCCCATCCCTGGCGAGCGCGGCGACATCGTCGTTGGTGCTGCGCGTCTCCGGAACGGAGCGGATCAGAAGAGGGCTCCGGCGGCGTTGAGCGACGCGGCGGTGAGCGGCTCGAGCGCGAACCAGCCGAGCGGCGACACGAACAGTGCAGCGAGCAGGATGAGAGCGCCCGTCACAAGGTCGCGCCGCGCCTCGAACGCCGGAGCCGGTTCGTCGAAATACATGACCTTGATGATGCGGAGATAATAGAAGGCCCCGATCACCGAAGTCGCGATGCCGACCGCCGCCAGCCAGGTGAGATCGGCCGCGACGGCCGCCTGGAAGACGTAGAATTTCGGCCAGAAACCCATCAGCGGCGGGATACCGGCGATGGAGAACATGAAGATCGCCATGGCTGCCGCAAGGCCGGGCCGCGTACGCGACAGGCCGGAAAGCGACGCGATGCTTTCGACCGGCTCGCCCGCTTCGTCGCGCATACGCAGCACGATGAAGAAGGTGCCGAGCGTCATGACCACATAAATCGCCATGTAGAACAGCACGGAGGCCACACCCTCACGCGTTCCGGCGGCAAGGCCGATCAGCGCGAAGCCGACATTGTTGATCGAGCTGTAGGCGAGCAGCCGCTTGATATTCTGCTGCCCGATCGCCGCGACGCCGCCAAGGATGGTCGAGGCGAGCGCCATGAATATGACGATCTGGCGCCACTCGAAGGTGGCAGGTCCAAGCGCTTCGACCACCACGCGGGTGAGGAGCGCCATGGCGGCGACCTTGGGCGCGGAGGCGAAGAAAGCGGTGACCGGCGTCGGCGCGCCTTCATAGACGTCGGGCGTCCACATGTGGAACGGCACGGCGCTCACCTTGAAAGCGAGGCCGGCGAGGACGAACACCAGACCGAAGAGGAGCCCGTTGGACAATCCTTCCGCCGACGCCTTCCTGGTGGCGACGGCCTGCGCGATGTCCACGAACATCGTTGAGCCGCTGAAGCCGTAGAGCAGCGAGACGCCGTAAAGCAGGATGCCGCTCGCGAGCGAGCCGAGCACGAAATATTTGAGGCCCGCTTCGGCCGAGCGCGTGTCCCGGCGCTGGAAGGAAGCCAGCACATAGGCGGCAAGGCTCTGCAGCTCCAGGCCGACATAGAGCGTCAGCAGGTCGGCGGCCGAAACCATCATGCCCATGCCGACGGCCGCCAACAGGATCAGCACCGGATATTCGGTGCGATAAACGCCCCCGTCGCGCCCGAACCAGCCCATGGCGGCGAGCATCGCCACCGCCGCGGCGATGTAGACGAGGATCTTGGCAAAGGCCGCGAAGCTGTCGGCGATAAACAGGCCGTCGAAAGCCAGGCCGCCGGGGCCGGTGACACCCGGCACGACCAAGGTAGCCAGCGCGAACAACAGCACGGCGATCCAGGTCGCGAGGCGCGCGGCCTTGTCGCCCGCGAAGGCGGCAACCATCAGCAGGAAGATCGCCCCCGCCGAAAGAATGACTTCCGGAAGAGTGAGCTGAAGCGAATAACCCATCAGTGCGCTCCCGCCCCGCCATGTCCGGCGGCATTATGCGTTTCAGACACCTTGCCCGTGCCCTTTGTAACCTGCGCATCGCTCGGCCGTGCGGCGGGCGCGATACGCTCCAGAAGAATGCCGACATCCTTGCGCATCGGCGCAACGAAGCTTTCCGGATAGACGCCCATCCACAGCACGACGGCACCGATGGAGGCGAGCATCG
Organism: Allosphingosinicella sp.; assembly: GCA_036518255.1. Classification (GTDB taxonomy): domain Bacteria; phylum Pseudomonadota; class Alphaproteobacteria; order Sphingomonadales; family Sphingomonadaceae; genus Allosphingosinicella. Next base: position 4,032 of record DATDNN010000246.1, read on the forward strand.
CAAACTCGCGCTTGTTGAGGTCCGGAAGGCCTGCGACCTCCGCCGTCGGCGCCGAGCCATAGGCGATGCGGCGGTAGAGGTAGAGCATGTAGGCGGCGCCGAGGATGATGCCCGTCACCGCGACGAAACCCACCCAGCTATTCGCCTGATAGACGCCCATCATGGAGAGGAACTCGCCGACGAAGCCCGACGTGCCGGGAAGGCCGATCGAGGCCATGGTGAAGAGCAGGAACAGCACCGCATAGGCCGGCATGTTGTTCGAAAGACCGCCATAGGCCGCGATCTCGCGGGTGTGAAGTCGGTCGTAGATGACGCCGACGCAGAGGAAGAGCGCGCCCGAGACGAGACCGTGGCTGAGCATGACGATCAGGCCGCCCTCGATCCCCTGCCGGTTGAAGGCGAAGAGGCCGAAGGTCACGAACGCCATATGCGCGACGGAGGAATAAGCGATGAGCTTCTTCATGTCCGACTGCACGAGGGCGACGAGGGAGGTGTAGACGATGGCGACCATCGACAGGCCCATGACCAGCCAGAAGAGCTCTGCCGAGGCGTCCGGGAACATCGGCAGCGAGAAACGGACGAAGCCGTAGCCGCCGAGCTTCAGGAGGACGCCCGCCAGGATCACCGAACCGGCGGTCGGCGCCTGCACGTGCGCGTCGGGAAGCCAGGTGTGGACCGGCCACATCGGCAGCTTCACCGCGAAGGACGCGAAGAAGGCGAGCCACAGCCAGGTCTGCGCCTCGACCGGGAAGTCGTACGCCATCAGCGCCGGGATCGAGGTCGTACCCGCCGTGAACGTCATCCACAGCATCGCGATCAGCATCAGCACCGATCCGAGAAGCGTGTAGAGAAAGAACTTGTAGGACGCGTAGATGCGGTTGGCGCCGCCCCAGATGCCGATGATCAGGTACATCGGGATAAGGCCCGCCTCGAAGAAGACGTAGAACAGGAACAGATCCTGCGCCATGAACACGCCGAGCATCAGCGTTTCCATGAACAGGAACGCCGCCATATATTCGGGCACGCGCTTGTCGATCGCTTCCCACGAAGCGAGGATGCAGATCGGCATCAGGAAGACCGACAGCATGATCAGCATGAGGGCGATGCCGTCGATGCCAAGCGCCCAGGAAAACGGCCCG
>DATDNN010000247.1:0-2052 GCA_036518255.1 Allosphingosinicella sp.
AGGAAGCCGCGGCCGTCGCCAAGATCGGGATTGTAAGTGCGGAACTGGTGGCCGTGATAGCGGAGCGCCAGCGGCTCGGGCAGATTGCCGGGCAGCGGCGCGAAGCGGCCGAAATGCCGGAGCCAATCCTCGTTGTTCAGGCCATCGAGGCCCACGTCCCCTGCGGCGCGATCGTTGCGAAACCGCAGGATCGTCTGAGGAAAATCGGCTGCCTGAACCGGGTCGTAAAAGGCATCGCCCAAGGCTTTAATGGCGATTTCCGGGCAATAGGGTTGCGAGACCTGAATCATCTGTCAATATTTGGGGCCGGGAACAGGGGAAGCAAGCATGGCGACGTGGACGGACGGCTATTGGCAGTCGGAAGACGATCTTCGGCTCCATTATCGCGACTTCGCCGGACGGGATGATCGTCCGCCGATCATCTGTATTCCGGGCCTCACCCGCAATGCGCGGGACTTTGAAATTCTGGCGAACCGTCTCGCGGGCGAGTGGCGCGTCCTGTGCGTTGACCTTCGCGGGCGCGGCGAAAGCGCTTATGCCAAAGATCCGATGACCTATGTTCCCCCGATTTATGCGCGGGACATCGATGCGCTTATCGCTCATCTGAACCTCGATCGCTTCATCCTGTTCGGCACCTCGCTCGGCGGCCTCATCACCATGCTCCTGTCGCATAGCCAGAAGGGCAAGCTGAAAGGCGCGCTCCTCAACGATGTCGGGCCGGTGCTGGAGGAAGCGGGGGTCGACAAGATACGCGGCTATGTCGGCCGCTCGCAAAGCTGGCCGACCTGGGTGCATGCCGCCCGTTATTTCAGCGAGATGCACGGCGACGTCTATCCCGGCTGGAAACTGGACGACTGGATCGGACAGGCGAAAAGGCTGTGCAAGCTGACCCCGGGTGGCCGCGTCGTTTTCGATTATGACATGCGCATCGCCGAACCTTTCCGCACGCCCGCGGGACCGGCAGGATTCGACCTGTGGCCGATTTTCCAGGGGCTGGCGGGCATTCCCTCGCTCGTCGTCCGGGGCGAGCGGTCCGATCTCCTGTCCGCCGCGACGATGAAAAAGATGGTCGAGACGCTCCCGAACATGGAAAGCGTTACCGTGCCGGGCGTTGGACATGCGCCGACGCTCGATGAACCGGAAGTGATGGCGGCGATCGATCGCCTGCTGGCCCGGGTAGCGGAAGGGGCCTGACGCCCGCCGCTTCCGCTTGCCGCAATTCGAGGTGCGCCGCCATGTGCTTTTTTTCGCACAAGGCCTGAAATAGCGGTATAGCGCCGGGCGAATAATTTGGAGGAAGGATGTTCAAGGGTATCAAGCCGATCCGTTACGGGGGGCGTGAAGTGCTGCCGCTGGTCGAAGGCGGCAAGGGCGTATCGGCGACCAATCACATGAGCTCCGGCGCCTGGGCGGCCGCGGGCGGCATCGGCACGGTTTCGGCCGTCAATGCGGACAGCTACGATCCCGAAGGCCGCATCATTCCCCAGGTCTATCATGCGCTTACCCGCCGGGACCGGCATGAGGAACTGATCCGCTACGCCATCGACGGCGCCGTCGAACAGGTGCGCCGCGCTTATGACATTGCGGGCGGCAAGGGCGCGATCAACATCAACGTCCTCTGGGAAATGGGCGGCGCCCAGCGCATCCTGCACGGCGTTCTGGAACGCACCAAGGGCATGGTCGCGGGCGTCACCTGCGGCGCGGGCATGCCGTACAAATTGTCGGAGATCGCGGCCTCCTACGGCGTTTCCTACCTGCCGATCATCAGCTCGGCCCGTGCGTTCAGCGCGCTCTGGAAGCGGGCTTATTCGAAATTCGCCGAACAGCTCGCCGCCGTGGTCTACGAGGATCCCTGGCTGGCGGGCGGCCATAACGGCCTCTCCAATGCGGAAGATCCGCTCGTGCCGCAAAATCCCTATCCACGCGTCAAGGCACTCCGCGATACGATGCGCCAAGGCGGCATTTCGGACGACGTACCCATCGTCATGGCGGGCGGCGTCTGGAACCTCAAGGAATGGGACGACTGGATCGACAATCCGGAACTTGGGCAGG
>DATDNN010000248.1:0-2239 GCA_036518255.1 Allosphingosinicella sp.
GTGCCGAAAGCATCGCCTCGTTGGCGATGCCAAATTATCTTGTTTTCAAGACTTCGACGCCGGGCAGCGGCTTGCCTTCCATCCATTCGAGGAAAGCGCCGCCCGCCGTGGAGACGAAGGTGAAATCGTCCGCCACGCCCGCATGATTGAGCGCCGCTACCGTATCGCCGCCGCCCGCGACGGAGACGAGCGAGCCGCCTTGCGTCAGCGCCGCCGCCGTCCTCGCCAGTGCAACGGTAGCGGCATCGAAGGGCGGGATCTCGAATGCGCCGAGCGGCCCGTTCCACACAAGGGTGTGGCAGGTCTTCAGTGCATCGGCGAGTGCTTCCACGGCGGCGGGGCCAACATCGAGGATCATCTCGTCCGCCGCCACTTCATGGACGTTCACCGTCCGCACCGAAGGCGGGTTGGCCGCGAATTCCTTCGCCACGACCACGTCGTAAGGCAGATGCACGGTGCAGCCCGCATGATCGGCCGTGTCGAGGATGCGGAGCGCGGTATCCTTCAGATCATGCTCGCACAGCGACTTGCCGACATCCACGCCGCGCGCGGCGAGAAAGGTATTGGCCATGCCGCCGCCGATGATCAGGTGATCGACCTTGGTGACGAGATTTTGCAGCACGTCGAGCTTGGTTGACACCTTCGCGCCGCCGACCACCGCCGCGACGGGTCGCTCCGGATTGCCGAGCGCGGCTTCGAGCGCCTTCAATTCCTTCTCCATCGCCCGGCCCGCATAGGCCGGGAGGAGATGCGCCAGCCCTTCCGTGGACGCATGGGCGCGGTGCGCGGCGGAACAGGCGTCGTTTACGTAGAAGTCGCCAAGCTCCGCCATCGCGGCCGCGAGCGCCGGATCGTTCTTTTCCTCGCCCGCATGGAAGCGGGTGTTCTCGAGGATCGCGATATCACCGGGGTTCATCGTGGCGATCGCTTCCCTCGCCTCCGCGCCCTGGCAGTCGCCGACGAAGCGCACCGGGCGGCCGAGAACCGCGCCATAGGCGTGGGTGACGAGGGAGAGCGACATGTCCGGCCGCTGCACGCACTTCGGCCGCCCGAAATGAGCGAGGAGCAGCACGATGGCGCCGCGATCGGCAAGCTCGGTGACGGTCGGCAGCGTGGCGCGGATGCGGGTATCGTCAGTGACGGCGCCGTCCGCCATCGGGACATTCAGGTCCACGCGGACAAGCGCGCGCTTACCGGTGATCTCACCTAGGTCGTCTAGGGTTCTAAAATGAGACATTCCACTCCTCCCCGTTCGCCCTGAGTAGCCACTGAGCGGAGCCGAAGTGGCGTATCGAAGGGCTCCGTGCGGAGTGCTTCGATACAGGTCTTCGGCTCCGCTCAGCCCTTACTCAGCACGAACGGTTCTTACCGTTCAGATCAATTTGGCGATCGCGCGGGCGGTGTCGACCATGCGGTTCGAGAAGCCCCATTCATTGTCGTACCAGGAAACGACGCGCACCAGCTTGCCTTCCAGCACCGCCGTTTCGAGGCTGTCGACCGTCGAGGAGGCCGGTGCGTGGTTGAGGTCGATCGAAACGAGCGGCTCGTCCGTATAGGCGAGAATGCCCTTGAGCGGGCCGTTCTCCGAAGCCGCCTTCAGCGCGCCGTTCACTTCCTCGACGCTCGTATCGCGCTTCGGGGTGAAGGTAAGGTCGATGAGGCTGACGTTCGGCGTCGGCACGCGCACCGCCGATCCGTCGAGCTTGCCCTTCAGTTCGGGGAGCACCTCGCCCACTGCGCGGGCGGCGCCCGTCGTCGTCGGGATGATTGACATGGCGGCGGCGCGGGCGCGGCGCATGTCCGGGTGGATCTGATCGAGGATCTTCTGGTCGTTCGTGTAAGCGTGGATCGTCGTCATCAGGCCGCGCTCGATGCCGATCAGGTCGTTCAGCACCTTAGCGACCGGCGCGAGGCAATTGGTGGTGCAAGAGGCGTTGGAGACGATCTTGTGCTCGGCGGTCAGCTTGTCATGATTGACGCCGTAGACGACCGTCAGGTCCGCGCCCTTGGCGGGGGCGGAGATGAGCACGCGCTTGGCGCCGGCTTCAAGATGCTTCTCGCCGCCCGCGCGGTCGGTGAAGAAGCCGGTGCATTCGAGCGCGATGTCGATATTGTTCGCGGCGTGGGGCAGCTTGGCCGGATCGCGCTCGGCGGTCACATGGATGCGCTTGCCGTCGATGATGAGGTCGTTGCCATCGGCGGAAACCTCGCCCTTATAGGGGCCGTGGACGCTGTCCCG
>DATDNN010000249.1:0-7597 GCA_036518255.1 Allosphingosinicella sp.
AGATGACCGGCACGCAATTCGACCTCCCGATCATGGAGGCGAGCGTCGGGCCCCGGGTCATCGACGTGCGCAAGCTCTATAGCGACCACGGGTTCTTCACCTACGATCCGGGTTTCACCTCGACGGCCGCCTGCGAATCCAAGATCACCTATATCGACGGCGACCAGGGCATTCTCCTCCACCGCGGCTATCCGATCGATCAGCTGGCGGAAAAATCGAACTTCATGGAGGTGTCCTACCTCCTCCTCCACGGCGAGCTGCCGAAGCAGGCGGAGCTGGAGAAATTCTCCCATACGATCACCCGCCACACGATGCTGCACGAACAGCTCGCGACCTTCTATCGCGGCTTCCGGCGCGATGCGCATCCGATGGCGATCATGTGCGGCGTCGTCGGCGCGCTTTCGGCTTTCTACCACGACTCGACCGACATCACCGATCCGCACCAGCGGATGGTCGCTTCGCACCGGCTGATCGCCAAGATGCCGACCATCGCGGCGATGGCGTATAAATATTCGATCGGCCAGCCCTTCCTCTATCCGCAGAACGATTTGAGCTACACCGGCAATTTCCTGCGCATGACGTTCGGCGTTCCGGCCGAGGAATATGTCGTCGATCCGGTGATCGAACGGGCGATGGACCGCATCTTCATCCTCCACGCCGACCACGAACAGAATGCATCGACCTCGACCGTGCGCCTTGCCGGTTCGTCGGGCGCGAACCCGTTCGCCTGCATCGCGGCGGGCATCGCCTGCCTCTGGGGCCCTGCCCATGGCGGCGCGAATGAGGCGGCACTCAACATGCTGCGCGAGATAGGAACCGTCGACCGCATCCCCGAATATATCGCCCGAGCCAAGGACAAGAACGATCCGTTCCGCCTGATGGGCTTCGGCCACCGCGTGTACAAGAATTACGATCCGCGCGCGAAGGTGATGCAGAAGACCGCGAACGAGGTGCTAGACAAGCTTGGCGTCGACGATCCCATCTTCGACGTCGCCCGCGAGCTTGAGCAGATCGCGCTCAACGATCCCTATTTCATCGAGAAGAAGCTCTATCCGAACGTCGATTTCTATTCCGGCATCATCCTCTCGGCGATCGGCTTCCCGACCTCGATGTTCACCGCCCTCTTCGCCCTCGCCCGCACCGTCGGCTGGGTGGCGCAGTGGAACGAGATGATCTCCGATCCCGACCAGAAGATCGGCCGTCCGCGCCAGCTCTACACCGGCGCGACGCTCCGCGACTACGTTCCGGTCGAAAAGAGGTAAGGCGCTTCGCCCGCGGCGGGGCCGGCTATGGAGCCGGCGCCGCCGGCAGGGTGAGTGTGAAGCAGGCCCCCGCGCAGGGGGCGCTCTCGACGGCGATGTCCCCGCCCATTTCGCGGGCAAGGCGCCGGGAAATATAGAGGCCGAGGCCCGAGCCTTCCCCATCTTGCGGATCGATCCGCTCGAACTTCTCGAAAATCCGTTGATGGTCCGCGACGGCGATGCCGCGCCCCTCGTCCTTCACGGATAGGGCAACGGTGGATTGCAGCGTTTCGAGGCCGATCGCCACTTCGCTCCCTTCCGGCGCGTGCCGGATCGCGTTGCAGAGCAGGTTGATCGCGATCTCCAGGATGCGCCGCCGCTCACCCGCCGCAATGCAATGCAGCCCCTCGTCCGGAAGACCAAGCGTCACGGCGGCCTTTGCCGCATCGGCCGAAACCATCCTCACCGCTTCGCGCAGCACGGTGTTGAGGTCGACAGGCTGGGCCGTCCAGGGCGCGCTGCCGCTGTGGTCGTCGATGAGTTCGGAAAAATGATGGGCGGCCGCGGCAACATAGCGCGCATATTCGGCGGAACAGGCGCCTGCCGACTCCGTATCCGAGGCGATGCGCCCGGCCTCCTGCAATATCGTGTAGAGGGAGCGCCTGAAATCCCGCTCGATCTGGCTGGGCAGCAGAGCGGGTGCCACGGCGCCGGGGCGTGCGGCAGGCTGAGGCTCCTCCCTATCCGATCCCGAACGGCCGGTCATACCGGAACGGTTACCGAAGGAAGGTTAAATCTCGCCTAATCTTCCACGCTGTCGCGCAAGGGCCGGTGCACGTGCCGCTGCGCCCAGAAGAAGGATCCCGCCGCATAGGCGGCCATCAAAGAGAGGGCGAGCGTCCAGAGGCCGGTCGCGGCGAAGGGCAGCAGGAGCCAGGCGAGGCCCTTGCGCTCCGCGAGGAAAATCCTTCCCTCGACGATCCGGCCCTTCTCTTCACCGTGCAGCGCGAGGAGGAACAGAAGCGTCCCAGCGGCAAGCACGATCGTCCCCCATCCGCGCGTCGCGGCGAGCGCCTGGCCAAGGCCGATGAGCGCCGCCGCCCAGGACCAGGGCACGATCCGCCGCCAGCGGCGGAAGGCGCTCCGCGGCTGCATGCGAAGACGCGCCAGCCGCTCGGCCATGCCTTCCAGAGGCGTTGCGGCGAGAAGCAGGAGATAGCCCGCGACCGGCCAGCCCTGGAGGAAAAGGCCGAAGGCAATCACCCCCGCTGCGGCCGCGCCGCCATAGAGCCATTCCGGCACGACGGCGGTCGGCATCAGCAAACGGGTTCCAGCCTGTTCGATGGGCGCGAGCAGGTAGCGGGAAGCCCAGTCGCGCGCCTCGAAGGCCGCGGCCTCGACGATCCGCGCCTCCGCCGCGGCGAGGTCAGCCATGCGGTGGGCGATGGTGAGCCTGTCGTCCGCCGACTCTCCGGCTACGGAAAATTGCCGGACCCCGGACTGGATCGCGCGCCGCAACAGGGTCGATTGCAGATCCCAGTCGTTGAGCGTCGCGGCGGTCGAACGCAGAAGGGTGCCACCGAGAACGGCGAGCCCCGCCCAGCGCGATTGGCCGTCGATCCGCTCGAAACGGTCGTCGGCGCCGAAATCGGGCAATGTCAGGATCACGGGTCCGCCCGCATTCAGCACGCGGCTGACATGGCTCTCGTCCGCAACGAGCCCGTCCGCCATGAACAGAAGCCGCGCCTCCGCCGGTATGGCGAAGGCCGCCTCGCCCGCATTACGCGCTACGCTGACCGCTATGCCGTCGGCGCGCAGCCGCTCCAGCGCCGATCCGAGCGCGAGGGGCTGCTGCTCGGCCAGCACGACGATCGGATCGGCCCCGGCCGCCGCCGCGAGGCGCGCCTGCCGCTCGATCAGCGTCCGCCCGGCGAGCGTCAGCGTCGCGCGCAGTTCGGCCGTACCGTCCTCCACGTCGTGATAGGCGCAGATCAGCGCCGCCAAGCTCATCGAATGCATCCCCGCATGGCCGCAAGTCTATGCCGACCGGCGCGCCGATGCAAAGCGGTTCGCCGCGCGCGAAGCCTCTCCGGTCGCCCGTCATGGTTAAGCCGCGATCAATCTATTTGTCCGCTTCGTTTTTGTGTTAGGGACCGGAGATGATCACAGGGGCAGAACGTGTCGGGGCGGAAACGCCTTTCGCCGGGGAATATGTCGACGCCGAACCGCAGGGGGAAACGGTGGTGGATTACGGTACAGAAAACCTGCCGGAAGAGGCGGAATATCCCGAGGCGGGGCGCGGCCGGCCCATCCTGGCCGCCTTCCTGATCCTGCTCGCGCTCGGCTGGACCGGCTTCTTCCTCTGGTCGATGGTCCTTCCCCAACCCCGCCTCGCGCCCGACGCCATTGCAACATGGGCCGCGACCCTGTCCGCCCCCCTGATCCTGCTGTCCCTTCTCTGGCTGATGTTCGGCCGCACGCCGCGCGGTGAGGCGGAGCGCTTCACCCGCGCCGTTTCCGCCATGCGCCGGGAAAGCGCGGCGCTCGAAAGCATGCTCGCCGTTGTCAGTGCGCGGCTGGAGGACAATTATACGCGCCTCACCGGCGAATCGGCCAAATTGATGACGCTGGGGGACGAGGCGTCGGACCGGCTTGGCCGGGTCGCCCACTATATCGCGACCGAAAGCGCCGCGCTCGACCGTCGCGCCGAAGCGCTGGAGAGCGCCGCCAATGCCGCGCGCGTCGATCTCGGCGTACTGCTGGAGGATCTGCCGCGCGCCGAGGCACAGGCCCGCAATCTCTCGCAGATCATGCGCGAGGCCGGTGTCACCGCCCACGAACAAGCCGGTGCCCTCGATTCGCAGGTTTCCTCCCTCGTGGCGCGCGGGCGTGAGGCCGACGACGTCGTCGGCGGCGCGGCGCAGCGCCTGGCGGCGCATCTCGCGCGAATCGACAGCAGCATCGAAGCGGCGGCAGCCCGGCTCGATCAGGCGGCGGGCGGCCTTGGAACGGCCGTGGACGATTCGCTCGCCCGCGCGTCCGAAGCCATCGAAGCCACGCGCGCCGGGCTCGACGCTCAGGGGCGGGCTACCTTGGCTCTGGTCGAAAAGAGCGGTATCGCGCTCGACAAGGCGGGCCAGGATGCGGCCCGCAGCCTTTCGCGCCGGATCGAAACGCTCGCTGCGCAGCTCGACAGTCTGTCGGGACAGCTTTCGATCCATGACGAGCAGAGCCATGCCCTGATCGGCCGGATCGATCGCGAACTTGGCGGGCTCGAAGAACGCTTCGCGGCCTTCGCGCAGAACAGCAACGGCAATGCCGATCAATATGCCGAGGCCGTTGCGTCCATCCGCGCCTCGGTCGCTGCGCTGTATGAGGAGCTGGGCGGCAGCCAGCAGCGCGCCGACGGCCTCATCCACCGCTCCCAGATCCTCGCGCAAGCCCTGCTCGCGGTGAACCAGACGCTCACCGTCGCGCTGCCCGAAGCGCTGGCCCGCGTTGAGGAGCAGGCAAGCCGGACGCACGAGGCCACCGGCACGCTTCGCCCGCAGGTGGAGATCATCGAGGCGACCAGCAACGCCGCCGCGCGGCAGATGGAAGAGATCGAGGCGACCCTCCTCCGCCAGCAGGAATTGCTCCACGGCCTCAACGACCGCCTCGAAGTGGTGACCGGCAATGTCGGCGATCTCGACGGCAACGCACGCAAGCTCATCATGGAAACTGGGCCGGAGCTGGTCGAGGCGCTGATCCGCGTGCGCGAAACCGCGAACCAGGCCGCAGCCTATGCGCGCGAAACCATTGCCTCCGTTATTCCGGAAAGCGCGGCCGCGCTCGGCAAGGCGAGCGTCGAGGCGGTACGTGCTTCGGTCGCGCCGCACCTCGAAGCACAGCTCGCCGAATTGTCGGCCGCCGCCGAACGTTCCGCCGAAAGCGCGCGCCTCGCTTCCGAGCGCCTGACCCGGCAGATCGTCACGATCGGCGAAACCACCGCCGCCATCGAGGCGCGCATTTCCGAAGTGCGCGAGGAACAGGAGAAGAGCGACAGCGACGCCTTCAGCCATCGCGTCACCCTGCTCATCGATTCCCTGAACTCGGCCGCGATCGACGTTGCCAAGATCCTCTCCAACGATGTCAGCGACACCGCCTGGGCGGCGTATCTGAAGGGCGACCGCGGCGCCTTCACCCGGCGCGCGGTAAGGCTCATCTCCTCAGGCGAGGCGCGGGAAATCGGGCGGCAATATGAGAACGACCCCGAATTCCGGGAGCAGGTAAACCGCTACATCCACGATTTCGAGGCGATGCTGCGGCACATCCTTGCCGGACGGGAGGGCCAGACGCTCAGCATCACCCTGCTTTCGTCGGACATGGGCAAGCTCTATGTCGCACTGGCCCAGGCTATCGAGCGCCTGCGCACCTGATCGGCTGAGAGTCTAGCTCGCCGGATGCTGCGCCCAATCGAGCTGATCGACGCCGATCCAGCCGTAGACGTAGTTCAGATAGAAAAGGCCGAACAGCAAGGCGGAGAGCCCCGACGCGCGGATCGCCGCCTTTCCGAAGGCGAAGCGGTGCGGCGCGCTTTCGGCATGGCCGGGGCGGCTTTCCACCCCCGCCTCCTCGTCCGTCCGCACGCCGAACGGGATCACGAGGAAGAAGCTCATCACCCAGAACAGAGCATAGATGGCGAGGATCGAGCCGATACGCATGAATAATCACCCAAAAGCGTCGCGCAGCGAGCCTGGGGAGGCTCGCGCCCGCTTTAGAAACAAAAATGGGGCTTCGGCAAGGCTCGGCCGGAACGGACGCCAATCTAGACCCTGACGATCAGCACCTTCACCACCGGCTTCTTTCCGGTCCAGTCTGTCGCGCAGCGGCGCACGGCCAGACGTACAGCCTCGCGCAGCTTGTCCTCATTTCCCGCGCCGCCCCGCGCCGCGGCCTCGGCCGCATCGCATGCTTCCTCGAGAAACGCCTCACGGTCCTCGTCGACCGGAATGCCGTCCAGGCCGATCTGGACATCGCCCTGCAAGCGATCATCGGCATCGAGGGCGAGCGCCACGGAAATGACGCCCAGCTGCGCGATCTTGCGCCTTTCGTTCATGGTAGCGCCGTCCGCGGCGAGGATCACGTCGCCGTCGAGGATCAACCGCCCCACCCGCTCCTCGCCAAGCTTTTTCGGGCCATTGGGTGCGAGGCGAATGAGATCGCCATTCTTCTGCATGATGCCCTTCGGCACACCGCATTGGAGGGCGAAGCGTTCGTGCTCCGCCATGTGGCGGATTTCGCCATGGACGGGCACGATGATTTCGGGCCGGATCCACTGATACATGGCGGCAAGTTCGGGGCGGCCGGGATGGCCGGAGACGTGGACCTCGGCCTGGCGGTCGGTGATCATCGCGATCCCCTTATGCGCCAGTTCGTTCTGGATGCGGCCGATGGCGATTTCGTTGCCCGGTATCTGCTTGGACGAAAAGACGACGAGATCGCCTTCGTCGAGCTTCAACTTGTGCTGGTCGAAGGCAATGCGGGCGAGCGCAGCGCGGCTTTCACCCTGCCCGCCGGTAGCGATGATCATCACCTCATGCTTCGGCAGGTCCATTGCGGTTTCGAAATCGACCGTCTCGGGGAAATCGGTGAGATAGCCGACGCTTTTCGACACGCGCAGGATGCGGTCGAGCGAGCGGCCGGCGACGCAGACCTTGCGGCCGGTATCCTGCGCGACGTGGCCCAGCGTCTTGAGGCGCGCGGCGTTGGAGGCGAACGTGGTGACGAGCACCCGGCCCTTCGCGCCCTGAATGGTGGCATCGAGCCCTTCGCGCACCGTGGCTTCGGAGCCCGAAGGTTCGGGATTGAAGACGTTGGTCGAATCGCAGACGAGCGCCAGCACGCCCTCGTCCCCGATCGCGCGCAATTCGGCCTCGGTCGACGGATCGCCGAGCTGCGGCGCATCGTCGAGCTTCCAGTCGCCGGTATGAAAAATTCGGCCGTGAGGCGTGTCGATCAGCAGCGCATTGCCCTCGGGAATGGAATGGGCGAGCGGGATATAGCGCAAGCCGAACGGACCGAGTTGGAAATTGCCCTCCATCTCGACGACGTTCAGCTTCACCTCTTCCAGCAGCCCCTCTTCCTCCAGCTTGCCCGCGATGAGGCCCGCCGTGAACGGTGTCGCATAGAGCGGCACGCCAAGGTCGGCGGCGAGATAGGGGATGGCGCCGATATGATCCTCATGCCCGTGGGTGAGGACGATGCCGAGCAGGTCGGCCTTCCGCTCCTCGATGAAGGCGAGGTCGGGCAGGACGAGTTCCACCCCCGGATACATGGGATCGGCGAAGGTAAGGCCGAGATCGACCATGATCCAC
>DATDNN010000250.1:0-18045 GCA_036518255.1 Allosphingosinicella sp.
GCTGCGACGCTCTCGTCACCCGCCTGATCGACGATGATGTAGCGGGTGCCGCCGAACAGGGAGAAAGCGGCGGCTTCGTCGGCGAGGCGCGCGGGATCGGCCTTGAGGTCGGCGCCGGTGAGATCGACGCGCTCGGCGTCCGGCCCCGCCGCCTGCGCCGCCATCCCAACGAGGGCGCGCGATCCGGCATCGTCCGGTCCGTAGAGGAGGAACAGGCGCGCTTCGGATGCGGGCGCCCGCAGCGCCTTTTCAACCTGCGCCTTGTTGGCTTTCACGGGTTCTCCGGCCCGGTGCGCGCGGCGTAGAGGCCGATCCGGGCGACGATCTGGTCAGCGACTTCGGCGGAGAGGCGCTCGAGCGCGGTCTCCTCGGCCGCGACCGTCGCATATTCGGAACTCACCACGTCGATCCCGGCGTCCGACCCCGCCGTGGCGTCGAGCAGGACGGTGCCGCGTTGCGCGTCGACCAGCTGGTAGCGCGCGCGAAGGCTGCGCCGCTCGCGCGTTACCGCATTGTCTCCTCGGATGCCGAGGCCGGTAATTTCGTCGTCGAGCGTCACTTGTAGGCGATAGCGCGCATCCTTCTTGCCCGATCCATTTAGCCGGTCCTCAAGCGCGGTGCGCACCAGCCATCCGGCACGTCCGGGAATGGGTGCGACCTCGACCTGCCCCAAGGCCTGCGCCACCGGCCCGCGTCCGCCGCCGCTGTAAAGGGGCCGGAGCCCGCAGCCGGAGAGCAAAAGGGCCAAGGCGAGAAGAGGGACGGCGCGCGTCATGCGACGATATTCACCAGGCGATTGGGCACGACGATAACCTTCTTGGGCGCCTTGCCTTCAAGGGCGCGGACGATCTTCTCGGCGCCAAGGGCCATCGCCTCCAGCGACTCGCGCGATGCATCCTTCCTGGCCATCAGCGTATCACGAAGCTTGCCGTTCACCTGCACGGCGATCGTCACTTCATCCTCGACGAGCAGGGCGGGATCGACCTCCGGCCAGGCGGCGTTGGCGATGAGATCGCCGCCGCCGAGCCGCGCCCAGGCCTCTTCGGCCAGATGCGGCACCATCGGCGCGACCATGCGCAGGAGGGCGCGAATGGCGGCGGAGCGGGAGGCGGACGGCGCCGCCTTCTCGATCGCGCTCGTCAGTTCGTAGACATTGGCCACCGCCTTGTTGAAGGCGAGCGATTCGATGTTGGACGCGACCGCCGCGATGGTCTGATGCAGCTTGCGATCGAGCGCCTTGTCGGCGCCTTCGGTCGGCGCATCCTCGTCGGCCAGGCGCCACAGGCGCTGGACGAAGCGCCAGGCGCCCTCGATTCCGGCCTCGCTCCACGGCAGATCGCGCTCGGGTGGACTGTCGGAAAGCATGAACCAGCGGACGGCGTCGGCGCCATATTGTTCGACGATCGGTTCGGGATCGACAACATTCTTCTTGGATTTGGACATCTTCTCGACGCGGCCGACCGTCACCGGCTGCCCGCTTTCGATATGGATCCAGTCGTCGCCGTCGCCGCGCACCTCGTCGGGGCTGAGCCAGCTGCCATCGCCCGCCTTGTAGGTTTCGTGCGTCACCATGCCTTGGGTGAACAGGCCCTGGAACGGCTCCGCGACGTCAAGGCGTCCGATCCGCTTCAGCGCGCGCGTCCAGAAGCGGGCGTAGAGGAGGTGGAGGATCGCATGTTCCACTCCGCCAATATATTGACCGACGGGGAGCCAGCTTTCCGCGACGCCCTTGTCGAACGGCTTATCGCCGGGCTGGCTGGCGAAACGGATGAAATACCAAGAGGAATCGACGAAGGTGTCGAGCGTGTCCGTCTCCCGCCGCGCTGCCGCACCGCATTTGGGACAAGCAACCTGGTTCCATGTCGGGTGGCGTTCCAGCGGATTGCCAGGAATGTCGAAGGATACGTCTTCAGGCAGGGTGACGGGCAGCTGATCCTTCGGCACGCCGACCGGGCCGCACGCCTCGCAATGGATGATCGGAATGGGCGTGCCCCAGTAACGCTGGCGCGACACACCCCAGTCGCGCAGGCGCCACACGGTGGTGCCCTGGCCCCAGCCGCCTTCCTCGGCGCGCCGGATCACCTCCGCCTTGGCCGCTTCGACGTCGAGCCCGTCGAGGAAGCGGCTGTTGACGATCACGCCCCCGCCCGTCTCCGCCTCGCCGCCGATCGGGGCTCCGCCTTCTTCAAGGCTCGACGCGACCACGCGATTGATGGGGAGGCCGTATTTCGTCGCGAATTCGAAATCGCGCTGGTCGTGGCCGGGCACGCCGAACACGGCGCCGGTGCCATAATCCATCAGCACGAAATTGGCGATGTAGAGCGGCAGCTGCCAGTCGGGATCGAGCGGATGGTGGACGCGGAGGCCGGTATCGAACCCCTTCTTCTCCGCCGTTTCCAGCTCGGCCGCGGTCGTGCCGCCCTGCTTGCACTCGGCAATGAAGGCCGCGACGTCCGGATTATCGGCGAGCGCGAGGGCGATCGGATGATCCGCGGAAACGGCGACGAAGCTCGCGCCGAAGATGGTGTCTGGCCGCGTGGTGAAGACTTCAACCTCGCTCTGTCCGCCCAGCGGCGCCGCGAGCTGGAAGCGGAACCGCATCCCCTGACTTTTGCCGATCCAGTTCTTCTGCATCAGCCGGACCTTTTCCGGCCAGTCTTCGAGGGCGTCGAGGCCGTCCAGCAATTCCTCGGCGAAATCGGTGATCTTGAGGAACCATTGATTGAGCTTGCGTCGCTCGACGAGCGCGCCGGAGCGCCAGCCCCTTCCGTCGATCACCTGTTCGTTGGCGAGCACGGTCATGTCGACCGGATCCCAATTGACCTCGCTCTGCTTACGATAGACGAGGCCCGCCGCGTAGAGATCGAGGAACAGTGCCTGTTCATGGCCGTAATAATCGGGCTCGCAGGTGGCGAGCTCGCGGCTCCAGTCTAGCGCGAAGCCCTGGCGCTTCAGCTGGGCGCGCATCGTCGCAATGTTAGCGCGCGTCCAGTCGCCGGGATGCACCTTCTTTTCCATCGCGGCATTTTCGGCCGGCATGCCGAAGGCGTCCCAGCCCATGGGATGGAGCACCTCGAAGCCCTGCATGCGCCGGTAGCGGGCAAGAACGTCGCCCATCGTATAATTGCGGACATGGCCCATATGGATGCGCCCCGATGGATAGGGGAACATCTCCAGCACATAGCTTTTGGGCTTTGGCGAAGTATCGGAGGCGTGGAACACGCCCTTTTCTTCCCAGACCTTCTGCCAACGGGCGTCGGCGTCGAGCGGGTTGAAGCGCGCTGCCATGAAAGAGCCTTCCCTTAGCCGGCGATGGCGGACCGGCGCAGATCGCGAGCCTTGGTGAGGATGATCTCCTCCAGCTTCTGCACGGTCGCCGCCGAAACCGGCGCGTCCACCCACCGGCCGTTTTGCGACACCTGGCGGGTGGCGGCAACGCGCAGCGCATCCGCGCGCAGATCACGGTCGAGAATGGTCGCGGTAACCTTCATCCGTTCAGTCGGGGTGTTGGGATTGATGTACCAGTCGGTGACGATCACGCCGCCGTTGGAATCGGCCTGCACGAGCGGCGCGAAGGACAGGGTGTCGAGCGCGGCCTTCCACAGATAGGCGTTGACGCCGATCGTCGTCACCTGACTCGCGGCGAGATCCGCCTTTTCGACGGCATTGGGCTCATCCTTGCCCAGCGTCTTGTTGATATCGTTGGAAATCCAGTTGGCCGACTTGGAAATATCGTCGCGGACCCACTGGCAGCCGGAAAGGGAAAAGGCGGCCGATACGGCCAAGCCCAGAAGAACAGCACGCTTCATCTATTCAGGATCCTTGACGCTCTAACGATGAGGTTCACCGCCGTTATAGTTACCCTCGCGAAACCGGCAAGCGCTCTTCTCGGCGAAAGGTGTTCAGGCTGAAGAAGGGTCTTTTGTGGGAAAGATGCAACATGAGCACGGATTCCCACGTCTTACGTGTTTGATGCTATGGTTTGGCGGGCGGAGTCGTTCTACATGAACGGGCTCAAAGGAGACGAATGTGAACAGGGCGGCTTGGATCGGGGCAATGGGAGGGACGGCGCTTACCGCGCTGGCGCTCATCCTGTCGCCCGCCATCGCCGCCAGCGAGACAAAGGCGAAGAAGGCTTTGCCGCCACGCGCCATCTCCCTCGCCAGCGCCGGTTCCTTTACCCCCGCCATCGCCGATCCGCGCCTCGCGGCCGAATTCGCACGGCGCGGGGCCCGTCTCGGCTCCTATCGTTTCACGCCGTCCGTTCCTGCCGACCGGAACAAGCAGGTGCGAGTCGCGGTGCGCGCCTCCACCGGCCGGGGCGGCGATCGCACGATCCTTTCGGAAAGCTCGGCGGGCGCGGTTACGGCGCTTACCCCGGTTTCCTACAATCTGGGCGTGGCCGTGGGCTGGAAGCGCTTCGCCGTGTCCGGCGACGTCGCCAAGGTGCAGGGCGGCGCGCTGCCGGGCGAGCGCCAGGCGGCGGATATCGGCCTTTCCTATTCGCTCAAGAAATTCACTGGCCGCGTCGAAGTCGGAGCCGAACGGGCGAAGAGCGTCCTGCCGCGCATCGTGGCGCCGGAAGAAGCCTATTCGCTCGACGTCGGCGGTTCCTATTCGATCGCGCGCAACCTCGCCGTTACGGCGGGCGCCCGCTATCGCATCCAGCGCGACCGCCTGGAGCCGCTCGAGGATAATCGCCGCGACAGCCAGTCGGTCTACGTCGGCACCGCCTTCCGCTTCTGATCCCACTATCGGGCGGAACTGCCCGATTCTTCTTCCTTCCCTTCCGAAACCGGCGCGTCCGTCCAGGCGTCGATCGCCGCCCAGCCATAAGCGCCGCTCCCCCGCAGCCGCCGCGCCCGCGCCGCATCCATGCCGCCGAGCGCGATCACCGGCATGGCGGCCTCCCGCACGAGCTTGGCGAAGCGGAGCGGCCCCAGCGTGGGGGCACCCGGATGGGAGCGGGTGGGAAAGACGGGGGAGAGGAAGACGAGATCGGCGTCCTTTCGCTTCGCCGCGCGCAGTTCCGGAACGGTGTGGGCCGAAAAGGTGCGCAATTCTGCATATTTATGCAGACGCATTGCAGGATTATGCACGCCGTCCTGCCTTGAAACGGGCAGGCCCTCCGGCGCGGCGATGACCAGCCGGAGGCCGCGCCGCCGCGCGATCCGCCGGACCTTCGCCAGCAGCGCCCGCCGCTCAGGCAAAGGCAGACCGTAATGGCGGAACACGATGCCTGCGCCGCGCGGCAAGCGGCCGAGCGCCGCCCACAGCGCGTCGCCCTGCCGCTCGTCGGTCATCATCCACAGGCGCGGCAGAGGGTGGCGGGAGCGCATGGCCCTTTCTATAGGCAAGGGCCATGACCGACGCATCACCCGAAACACGTCTCGCCGCCGTCCGCGCGGAGATTGCCAAATCCGCCAGCCTTGCCGGGCGTAAGCCGGAGGATGTGACCCTGATCGCCGTCTCCAAGACGAAAGGCGCGGACGAGATACGGCCGCTGATCGAGGCGGGGCAGCGCGTATTCGGGGAGAATCGCGTGCAGGAGGCGGCGGAGAAATGGCCGGCTTTGCGTGCCGCTTATCCGGACGTGACGCTGCACCTCGTCGGCCAGCTGCAATCGAACAAGGCCGAGGAGGCGGTGCAGCTGTTCGACGCCATTCATTCGGTGGATCGCCCGTCGCTCGTCACCGCGCTCGCTCGGGCGATGGAGAAAACGGGTCATCGCCCGGACTGCTTCCTCCAGGTCAATATCGGCGCCGAGCCGCAGAAGGGCGGCTGCGCGGTCGATCAGCTGCCGGAACTGATCGCACTGGCGGAGGCCAAGGGGTTGCCGGTCGCGGGCCTGATGTGCGTGCCGCCGCTCGATGTGGAGCCCGCCCCCTATTTCGCGCTTCTGGCGAAGCTCGCGAAGCGGCACGGCCTTTCCGGGCTCAGCATGGGCATGTCGGGCGATTACGGCACCGCGATCACGATCGGCGCGACCCACGTGCGGGTGGGAACGGCCCTGTTCGGGGCGCGGGGGTAACATCGCTCTCTCCTTCAGGGGAGAGAGGGCTTTAGAGTTGATGGCCGCTCCGATCCCGCTTGGTGGCGAGATAGGCTTCGTTATGCGGGTTGGCGGCGATTTTCAGCGGCACGCGCTCGACCACTTCGATCCCGGCGTCCCGTAGCGCGTCCGCCTTGCGGGGATTGTTGGTGAGGAGGCGCACCCTGTCCTGGCCGAGCAGCGCCAGCATGCGCGCCGCGACGGTGAAATCGCGTTCGTCGTCGCCAAAGCCGAGGCGCAGGTTGGCGTCGACCGTGTCGAATCCTTGGTCCTGAAGCGCGTAGGCGCGCAGCTTGTTGACGAGGCCGATGCCGCGCCCTTCCTGCCGGAGATAGAGGAGGATGCCCCAGCCCGCCGCGCGGATCGCGGCGATCGCGCCATTGAGCTGCGGTCCGCAATCGCATTTGAGGGATCCCAGCACGTCGCCGGTGAGGCACTCGCTATGGAGGCGGACGAGCGGCGGACGGCCGTCCGGCTGGCCGATGAGGAGGGCGACATGTTCGGCCGCATCGCCCGCCGAGCGGAAGGCGACGATTTCGGACTGTTCGGCGCCCGCGACCGGCAGGCGCGCGCGCGAGGCGATGGCGAGGGTGTCGGCCTCCCGGTGGGCGAGGATGTCGGCTGCGGAAAGGCTGAGTTCCACCTCGGCATGCTCGCTGACGAATAAGGCGGGGAGAAGGCCTGCCAGCCGCGCGAGCCGGATCGCGGCGGCGGCGGCGCTCGCATCGGGCAAGGACAGGGTCTGGAACGGCCCTTTGAGCGGCGTCTCAAGATCGAGCGCGGGATCGGCGATAGCGGTGGCTTCGGCAAGATTGATCCACGGCGCGCGGGCGATGCGCACCGGGCCGGTGGGCGTGCCCTCGCGCTGATTGGCGAGCTTTAGCGTCGCGGCGCGATGGCCGGAAATCAGGATGTCGGCGGGGCGGTTTTCGTCGAAGGTGGCGAGCCCCCCTTCATCGGCGGTTTCGATGGCAAGGACGGCAAGCCCGTCCACCCGCACCGGCCAGCCGCGCCGCAGCGCGTCGACGGCCCGGGCGACCTGCCGCTCGTTCGTCACACCTGAAACTCAGTGACGAGCGGGACATGGTCGGACGGCTTTTCCCAGTTCCGGCATGGCTCGTGCACCTTGTGCGCGACGGCAAGCGCCGCCACTTCCTTCGAGGCCCACATATGGTCGAGCCGGCGGCCGCGATCATTCTTCGTCCAGTCGGGCGAGCGATAGCTCCACCAGGTGTGGAGCCGCTCCGGCGCCGGGAAGAAATGGCGGCCGAGATCGACCCAGTCGCCCGCCTGCTGGAGCCGGGTAAGTGCGTCCACCTCGACCGGCGTGTGGCTGACGACGTTCAGAAGCTGCTTGTGGCTCCACACGTCGCATTCGAGCGGCGCCACGTTGAAATCGCCGACGAGAAGGGTGGGCCGGTCGCACGTCTCCGACCAGCGCGTCATCCGCTCGATGAAGTCGAGTTTCTGGCCAAATTTGGGATTGAGGGCGCGGTCGGGAATGTCGCCACCGGCTGGGACGTACACATTTTCGAGCCGGATGCCGCAGGCAAGGTTGACGCCCAGGTGCCGCGCCTCGCCATTATCCTGCCAGTCGTGCCGGTCGTCCGCCTCCAGCGGCTGTTTCGAGATGATCGCAACGCCGTGATGCATGCGCTGCCCGCAGAGCATGATGTGCTTGTAGCCAAGGCGATGGAAGGCGGCGCGCGGGAAATCCGCGTCGATCACCTTGGTTTCCTGGAGGCAGAGGATGTCGGGTTGCTCCTCGAGGAGGAAGCGTTCGACGATGCCGATCCGCGCGCGGACGGAATTGATGTTCCAGGAAGCGATCTTGAGGTTCGTGGCCATGAACGAAGGGGATTAGCGGGCGGCGGCGAGGCTGTCGACGGATATGGAAAGGCCCCCACTCCGGGGGCATGGAGCAGGGGCCTACCGAACGCGGGGTTTCCGCGAGGTCAATTGCCGAGAGCCCGTATCGGGTAACAGGGGTGAACCCGCCGGACCCTCCGCAACTGCAATGTGGGTATAGGACCAGAAACCTGTCCGCCCGATGAACGTGTTAACCTTTGGGGCCCTTCTTGCGCGGATCGGCATAGCGGAACAGGCTGTCCGCCACCGCGACGTTGAAGCGGTGGCCCGACAGGCGGACGGTGGTGCGGTTGTTCTGCGCATCGTTCGCCGTCCAGCCGCTCAGCACCAGCCCGGCCGGCGCGCTCGCAACTTTGGCGAAGGACAGGGTGATGGTGCCGAATTCCGGCCGCTTGGGATCGCGCGCCTGGACGAGCAGCACCTGATCGTCGTTGCGAGTCACCTTGGCGACCTTCGACAAATCCTGATTAGGGTTGAGCAGCACGGCAAGCGGCGAGCCGCCGATCGGCCAGCGCTGAACCTGCTTCACTTCATAATCGATCATGGTGAGCGCCTTGCCGTCGCCGACGATCAGCAGCGGCACGCCCTTCTGATATTGGAAGCGAATCTTGCCCGGCCGCTTGAGGCTCAATGTGCCGCTGAGCGTCTGCCCGCCCCGGCCGGTCTGGCTGAAATTGGCGGTCATGGTGCTGACGGCCTTCAGATGCGCCTCGACCTGATCGAGCGCGGAGCCCTGCGCGGCGGCCGGCACCGGCGCGAGCGCGACGGCGGCCACGGCAGCAAGAAGGGGCGTTGAGAAACGCGGCATGTCGATCTCCCTATGGATATGCGGGTGATATGGGGTTTCGGGTTTGAATGCCCACTGAACCTTCAGGTTCCCTGGCGTTCAGCCTTCAGACGGCATGGCCTTCCGGATCGATCAGCACTTCGCGGCGGCCGACATGGTCGGGCGCGGAGACTTTTCCTTCCCGCTCCATCCGCTCGATAAGGCGCGCCGCGCTGTTATAGCCGATGCGGAGCTGGCGCTGGATATAGCTGGTCGAGGCCTTCTGGCTTTCGGCGACGGTCTGCACCGCTTTCCGGTAGAGCTGCGATTCGGCGTCGTCCTCGCCGGTCGGCTGGCCTTCGAACAGATAGCCGCCATCCTCCGGCTCCTCGGTCACGGCCTGGATATAATCTGGCGTCCCTTGCGCCCGCCAGTGATCGGCGACGGCGCGCACCTCTTCATCCGAGACGAACGGCCCGTGGACGCGCGCGATCTGCTTGCCGCCCGGCATGTAGAGCATGTCGCCCTTCCCCAGCAGCTGCTCCGCGCCCTGCTCGCCAAGGATGGTGCGCGAATCGATCTTGGAGGTGACCTGGAAGGAGATACGGGTGGGCAGGTTCGCCTTGATGACGCCGGTGATGACGTCGACCGAGGGGCGCTGCGTCGCCATGATGAGATGGATGCCCGCCGCGCGCGCCTTCTGCGCGAGGCGCTGGATCAGGAACTCCACTTCCTTGCCCGCCGTCATCATGAGGTCGGCAAGCTCGTCGACGACGACGACGATTAGCGGCAGCGCGTCGTAATCCAGCTCCTCATTCTCATATTTGGGCTGGCCGGTTTCGGGATCGTAGCCGGTCTGGACGCGGCGGCCGAGCGGCTGGCCCTTCGCTTTCGCCTCGCGGACCTTCTGGTTGAAGCTGGAGAGCGAGCGCACGCTGACCGAGGCCATCATGCGATAGCGCTCCTCCATCTGCTCGACCGTCCATTTGAGCGCGCGAATCGCCTTGGAGGGCTCGGTCACCACCGGCGAGAGAAGGTGGGGAATATCGTCATAGATGCTGAGCTCCAGCATCTTGGGGTCGATCATGATCATCCGGCACTCGTCCGGCGTCAGCCGGTAGAGCAGCGAGAGGATCATGCAGTTGAGGCCGACCGATTTGCCCGAGCCCGTGGTGCCCGCGACGAGCAGGTGAGGCATGGGCGCAAGGTCCGCGACCACCGGATCGCCCGCGATATTCTTGCCGAGGATGAGGGGGAGCGCCGCCTGTTGATCCTCGAACGCGCTCGACGCGATGAGTTCGGAAAGGACGACCGACTCGCGCTTGGCATTGGGAAGTTCGATGCCGATGACGGTGCGGCCGGGAATCGTCGCGACGCGGGCGGAGAGCGCCGACATGTTGCGCGCGATATCGTCGGCCAGCTGGATGACGCGACTCGCCTTGATGCCGCTCGCCGGTTCGAGTTCGTACATGGTGACGACGGGGCCGGGGCGGACCTCGACGATCTCGCCCTTCACCGAAAAGTCCTCAAGCACCGATTCAAGCAGGCGGGCGTTGCGTTCGAGGCTCGCTTTGTCGAGCTTCGTATCGCCGGCTGGCGGCGCGGGGCTCAAGAGGTCGAGCGTCGGGAGGACATAGGAATCGCCAAGCGCGAGCGAGGCCTGGCGCTCGCGCTGCGGCCGCTTGCCCTTGTCCGGGGTTATGACCCGGTCGGCGATGACGGTGCGGCTCGGCTGCGGGGGCGGGGCGGGCGCGCGCTCCTCCGGCTCCTCGAAATCCTCATCCTCATAATCGTCGACCACGGCGGAGCGGATCGTCTTGCGGCGCCGCCCCGTGAGCCAGCGTTTCTCCTCGGGACGAAGGCCAAGCGCTACATAAGACAGGGCAAGGCCGAGAAGCGCGAAAAGGCCAATCACAACAGGCCGGAACGGCTCGGTAAAGCTCGGCTGGCCGATCGCGGCGAGGCCGAAATCGGTGAGCTTGGCGAGCGACAGGCCGATGGCGCCGCCCCAGCCCGCGGGCAGGCCGTTGATCGCGTCGCCCGATACCAAGCCCGCGCCGGTGCCGAGAAGGATGAACCCGGCGAGCAGAAGGAGGAGACCCCGTCCCCAACGGCCCGCATCGACGCCGCGCGCAAGGCGCAGGCCGAGCAGGAGGATGAAGGGCACCAGCAAGGCGCAGGGCAGGCCGAAAAGGCTGAGAAGCGCGTCCGAAGCATAGGCGCCTGGCGCCGCCGCCCAATTGCCGACGGGTCCGGCGGCGGCGGTGTTGAAGGCAGGGTCGCTCGGCCGATAGCTCAGGAGCGCGAGGGCGAGCAGCACTGCGCCGAGGGCAAGCGCCACCCCGCCGAAAAGCGACCCCGATCGCCGCGCACCTCTTTTCATGCCGTCGCCGAGCCGGGCCATCCGCCCGCTCCGCGCTGCCGTTGTCGCCATTGTGGCCCCCGAATGTTCCGCTTGTTTACCATGCGCTTGAGCGGAGTCCGAGGTCAAGGAAAAGACCGAGCGCGCGCAACCCCCCGCCGCAACTTCTCTTCCGCCCGCAAAAGGTCTATCTCCGCGCCATGGAACGCGCGGACGTGATCATCCTCGGCGGCGGCCTAGTCGGCCTGACGCTTGCTATCGCCCTCGACCGGCACGGTCTTTCCAGCATCGTCATCGACCCGGCCGATCCCGAAAAAACGATCGCGCCGACCTTCGACGGGCGGGTGACGGCGGTGTCGAGCTCCTCCTACCGCATGCTCCAGGCGATCGGCGTGGCCGCGCGCATGGAAGGGCAGGGTTGCCCGATCGAATCGATCGAAGTGAGCGACGGCCTGAAGCCGGGCGGCCTCTCCTTCGATCCACCGGCGGGCGACGATCCGCTGGGGATGATGTTCGAAAATCGCCTGATTCGCACCGCGCTCTACGAAAGCGCCAAGGCAGCGGAGCGGCTCACCTTCCTCGCCGGCACCCGCGCGGCCGAGGTGGTGCGCGATTCGGCGGGCGTGCGCGTCGCGCTGGAGGACGGGCGGCTCGTCGAAGGAGCGTTGCTGGTCGGCGCTGAGGGCCGCAATTCCCCCACGCGCGAGGCGGCGCAAATTCCCGTGGCCCGCTGGCGCTACGATCATGTGGCGATCATCCAGACCATCCATCACGAACGGCCGCACGGCAACGTCGCCTACGAAATCTTCTATCCCGAGGGTCCGTTCGCGATCCTGCCGATGCTGCCCGGCACCCGCTCCGCCGTCGTCTGGTCCATTCCATCGGCCGACGCGCCCGCGACGCTCGGCCTGCCCGACCGGGCCATCGCGGCCGAGATCGAAAAGAGGATGGGCGGCTTCCTCGGGCCGGTGACGCTCGCCGGGCCGCGCTCCAGCTATCCGCTCGGCTTCCATCACGCCGCGACTATCACGGGCGAGCGGCTGGCACTGGTCGGCGATGCCGCCCACGGCATTCACCCCATTGCGGGGCAGGGCCTCAATCTCGGCTTCCGCGACGCCGCCGCGCTCGCCCAGGTGCTGGTCGAAGGGGTCCGCCTCGGCCTCGATCCGGGCGATGCGCAGCTGCTCGACCGCTATGCGCGCTGGCGGAGCCTCGACACCTTCACGGTCGCGGCCTCCACCGATCTTCTGACCCATGTTTACGGCGTTCCAGGCCGGGCGGCCTCAGCGATCCGCCGCTTCGGCATGGGGCTGATCCAGCGCATTGGCCCCTTGAAGGACAGGATGATGGCCGAAGCGCGGGGGGAAAGCGGCGATCTGCCGCTGCTGCTGCGCGGCCTGACGATCTGATCTCCCCTCACCCCTTCAGGGGAGAGGTTAGGGAGAGGGGGAGTCGGGGACATCCGCACAAATGTCCATATCGTCCCCTCTCTCCAGCTCTCTCCCCTGAAGGGGAGAGAGGGCCGGTTTTACTGAACCGTTTCCGGCATGTCGGCGCCGCCGGGCACCAGGATCTGGAACTGCATGAACTGGACGAGCAGCTCGCTGCGTGCGGCAAGGTTCGCGGCTTCGAGCAGCGCCTGTTTCGAACCGGTATCGAAGGGCGCGATCTGGGCGATGCCGTTTACCAGCATTTCATCGTCGAGGCGGCTCACCGCGTTCCAGTCGACCGAATAGCCGAGCGCATCGGCATAGCGGCGCGATTCGCGTTCGAGGCTTGCCCGCTCGATGCTGGCGAGCGGCGCGGGTTCGTCCTCGTCGCCCGCGAAGGGCGCAAGGTCGATCTCGGCCTGCCGGTAGGCGGTCTCCACCGGCAATTCGCGGGTTATGCGGAAGCGCTTCACGCCTTCCAGCACGATGTTGTAGCGCCCGTCCTCCAGCGCATCGGATTCGACGATCTGGCCAAGGCAGCCGATCGGGAAAAGGGGCGGCGTCTCTCCCTGACCCTGCGGCTGCACCATGGCGATGAGGCCGTCCCCGGCGAGCGCATCGCGCACCATCGCGCGGTAGCGGGGCTCGAAGATGTGGAGCGGCAGCTGGCTGCGCGGGAACAGCAAGGCGCCCGCCAACGGGAAGACCGGAACGCGCAGCGGCTCGGCGCTCATGTGAACAATATGGCGGAGAGCCGCCGCCTTTGCGCCCGCGCCCAGGGATCTTCGAGGCCGATCACCTCCAGGAATTGCAGCAGCCGCTTGCGCGCCGCGCCGTCGTTCCAGTCGCGGTCGCGGGCGATGCTTTCGAACAGGTGATCGGCCGCTTCGTCGCGGCGGCCGTCGTTCAACAGGACGCCGGCCAGTTCGTAGCGGGCATCATGGTCGTCGGGATTGGCGGCAATCCGGCTTTCGAGGGCGGCGGTATCGGCGTTCGCCCCGCCTGCGTTTGCAATGTCGAGCGCGGCCCGTGCCCGGGCGATCGCCGGATCGTTCGCGGCGCTGTCCGGCACCGAATCGAGCGTGGCCCGTGCTTCGTCCAGCGATCCCGACGCGGCGAGCGCGCGGACGAGGCCGGACAGTGCCTCGGCATGATCGGGGGCCATATCGACGATCTGGCGGAAGATGGAGGCGGCGCGCGGCGCGTCGCCCGACGTCAGCACCTCCTCGCCCATCGCGACGAGCGGCGCGATCTCCGCCTCCGCCTGCTGCGCCTCGCCCTGGACCGGCAGCTGCGCGAGGATCTGATCGAGCGCGCGGGTCAGCTGACCCTCGGTGCGGGCGGGGGTGAGATCGGCGACGATCTGGCCCTGGAACACCGCGTAGAGCGTGGGGATGGACTGGACCCGGAACTGGGCGGCGATGATCTTCTGTTCATCGACGTTGATCTTGACGAGCTTCACGCCCTTCGCCGCATAATCGGCGGCGATCTTTTCCAGGACCGGGGCAAGCTGCTTGCACGGCCCGCACCATTCCGCCCAGAAATCGAGGAGGACGAGCGCGCCCATCGACGGATCGACGACGTCCCGCTTGAACATGTCCAGCGCCTCTTTTTCGGCCGCGCTCATGCCAAGGGTCGCCACGTTCCTGCCTCCATCGCCGTTTCGGATCGGCCATCTATGTGGGATCGCGCATGCTTCTGCCAAGCCCGGGG
The DNA here is from genome assembly GCA_036518255.1 of Allosphingosinicella sp. Taxonomy (GTDB): domain Bacteria; phylum Pseudomonadota; class Alphaproteobacteria; order Sphingomonadales; family Sphingomonadaceae; genus Allosphingosinicella. The sequence continues at coordinate 14,193 of DATDNN010000250.1, forward strand.
CAAGAAAAGCCGCTTTCGGGCGCAGCGGGGGCTTGCCGCCCGCCCAACTCCCTGCTAGCAGCCCCGCACCCGAGCCGCTCGACACGCAGCGGCTCCGCCAGAGCGGGCGTAGCTCAGGGGTAGAGCACAACCTTGCCAAGGTTGGGGTCGAGGGTTCGAATCCCTTCGCCCGCTCCAGTTTTCCCACCATCAGCAATCTCTTTGGGTCGGATCGCTCGTCGATGCGGTTGCCGGTCCGGTCGAAAGGGGATTGAGGGCCTTGCCCTCTCCAGTCATCGTCCCTGCCTGCGGCCTCAGGGGAAGAACATGAATCAGGATGATGGGCGATTTTCGCGGCGTACCTTCGTCCGGCACAGTTTGCTGCTGGTCGCGCTGGCCGCAGGGGCGACGCTGTTGAGGCACTTTCTCGAAACCCTAGGTGGACGCCTCTCGAGCGGAACGGCGCTGAGGCTTGGCGGCATGCTGCTGCTGGGCCTGGCGCTCCTGATCCTCGTCGCCGGCCTGCTGGTTCTCGCCGCCGGACGGGCGAGGGACATTGGATGGCGGCCGGGGCTTATCCTGCTCCTCCTCCCGATAGCCTTTCCGATAATGTGGCCGGTGCTCGCGCTCATGCCCGGCCGTTCCGCCGGGCCGGAAGGGGCTTAAAGCAGGTAGCGGACCCTGATCCGCTGCTCGCCATTCTGGCCGCCGACCACGAATTGCGCCTGGCCGAATTTGGGCGGGCCGAAGCGGATGGCGGGATTTTTCGAAAAGCCGAAGCCTTCGCGCGGCATCATCGCCAGCGTATCGAGCTTGCCATTGCCATTCTCGTCGTGAATCACGGCGATGGCATAGGTGCCGGGCGCGACATGGGTGAACCGCACGGCCCCGGCTTCGGCCGCCGATAGGGAGGCGGTGCGCGCGGCGGGATCGCCCTTGCAGTCGGGAAAATGCGCCGGATCGCGGGTGAGGCAGAGGCGGACGAGCCCCTTCGCGCTGCGCAGATTGTCGATCCGCACGACAAGATCCGCGCTGTCGGCCGGCGGCGGCGCGGCCGGGAGGCTAGCTGCGAGCGCGAGCGCGGCGAGGCGCATGATCGAATTCTCCCAAACCCTTGTCGGTGCCGCACAAACGGTCCCAGAAACGGAAATACAGGCCGTAATTGCACCGGTAATCGCGGTGGTGGCGATGATGGTGGCTGGCCGTGATCAGCCATTTGCCTGCGCGACCCTGAACCAGGGCTTTAGGAAACAATTCCCACCCCATGTGATTGGTGACGCCCATCACCGTCATGACGAGCAGCACGAAAAGGAGCGCGCCTGCGTGAATGGGGATCAGGAAGACGAGCGCGGGGATCACCACCGCGCCGGTCAGCGCCTCGATGGGATGGAAGCTCATCGCCGCCCAGGCGGTGGGTGGGCGGCTGTCATGATGCACCTTGTGGGCGATCCGGAACCATTTCGGCCGGTGCATCCAGCGATGCGTCCAGTAGAACCAAGTGTCGTGGAGAAAGAGGTAGAGGAGGATGGAAAGCGGTATCCACAGAAGCGGATAGGGGCTCGCATCGGTGTAGATCCGCGTCCAGCCATGCGCCCGCCAGCCCCAGGCGGCGATGCCCGCCGGAACGCCGTAGATGGCGGCGCTCGCCAGCGACCAGCCGATTTCCCTCCGTATCTGCCCGTTCTGCCCCGCATAGAGGCCGGGGAACAGGCGGCCGGTGAGCGCCGCGAAGCCGCCGCTCACCGCCAGATAGCGCAGGGCGACGATCGCCGTCATCGCGGCGGCGGAGAGGAAGAGGGCGAGGATCGCGTCCATGGCGCCCTGTTAGCGGAAGCGGCGCGCGTCAGACAGTTGAAATGTGCCGTGCCATGCCCCACAAGCCCGGCCGGGTGCCTATGGCTGGAGTTTCTCGTGAAGCAGGGTTTCGGGCAGACGATCGGACTTCTCCTCGCCGCGCTCCTGTTCATTCTGCCGGGCGAAGCGCTCGCCGCGGTCAAGGTGACGTTCCATTCCCGCGAATTCGGCAAGACCTTCCCCCACGCTTTCGTGACCCTGAAGGGCACCGTCGATGCGACGGGCGAGGCGGTGGATACCGCCTATGGCTTTACGGCGAAGACGGTGTCGCCCGCCATCCTGTTCGGGTCCGTCGCGGGGAAGCTGCAGATCGAAAGCCAGGATTATGTCACCCACAGCCAGCGCCATTTCACGGTGACGCTGCCGGACGAGGGCTATCGGGCGGTGATGGCGGTGGTCGAAAAATGGCGGAGCGCCCCGCAGCCTTCCTACAATCTCAACCGCGCCAATTGCGTGCATTTCGTGGGCGAGATCGCGGAGGCGGCGGGGCTCGCCGTCACCTTCGATCCGAAGCTCATGAAGAAGCCGCGCTCCTTCCTCGTGTCGGTAAAGGCGGCGAATGACGGGCGCACCGAGGATCCGTCTTGACCCGGCCGCTCGTCATCGTCGGCGGCGGCCTCGCCGGGGGCCTCGCCGCCCTTGCCTTCGCCGAGCGGCGGCCGGAGGTGCCGATCCTCCTTATCGAGGAAAGCCACCGGCTGGGCGGCAGCCATGTCTGGTCCTATTTCGACGGCGACGTGGCCGAGGAGGATCGCCCGCTGGTCGCGCCGCTCGTCGAGGTGCATTGGGGACGCCATGACGTCATTTTTCCAAAGCGCCGCCGTACTCTTCCCTTCGGCTATAACAGCATCCGTTCGGAGCGGTTCGACGCGGTTCTGCGCGAGCGGCTGAAGCCCGAACAGCTGCGCCTGTCGACCGGAGCCGCGCTGATCGAAGCGGAGCGCGTCATCCTCGATTCCGGCGAGGAGATCGCCGCTTTGGGCGTGATCGACGCGCGCGGGCCTGGCGCCTCCCTGCCGCCGGAGCATTTCGGGTGGCAGAAATTCGTCGGCCGCGAATATCGCTTCGACGCCCCGCACGGCCTGGAACGCCCCATCGTCATGGACGCGACCGTCGATCAGGCGGACGGCTATCGCTTCGTCTACTGCCTGCCCTTTTCCGACAGGACGATGCTGGTCGAGGACACTTATTATAGCCTGTCGCCCGATCTCGACCGGGCCGCGATCGGCGGGCGTATCGATGCCTATATGGCGGCGCAGGGCTGGCCGGCGGCGACGATGCTCTATGAGGAAACCGGCGTGCTTCCCGTCGCCCTTGGCGGCGATATCGCCGCTTTCTGGGCCGGCCGACCGGTGGCGCGGATCGGGCTGCGCGGCGGCTTCTTCCATCCCACCACCGGCTATTCGCTGCCCGATGCGGTGCGCCTCGCCAGCCTGATCGCCCGCCAGTCCGACCTTAGCGGCCCGGCACTCTATCGACTCACCCGCGCCGCGGCAGAGGAAACGTGGCGCGCGCGCCGCTTCTACCGGTTGCTCGATCGCATGCTGTTCCACGCCGCGGCGCCCGCCGAACGCTACCGAGTGCTCGAACATTTCTACCGGCTCGACCCGGCCATCATCGCCCGCTTCTATGCGGCGCGCACCACGCTTGGAGACAAGGTCCGCATTCTCAGCGGACGCCCCCCCGTTCCCCTACTGAAAGCGATAAAGGCATTATGGCAGTGAAGACAGCGGCAGTGATCGGCTCCGGCTTCGGCGGCCTCACGCTCGCCATCCGTCTCCAGTCGGCGGGCATCGCGACGACGGTGGTCGAAGCCCGGGACAAGCCCGGCGGGCGCGCTTATTATTGGGAGAAGGACGGTTACACCTTCGATGCCGGTCCCACCGTCATCACCGATCCCGCCTGCCTGCGCGAACTCTGGGCGCTGTCCGGCGCGGATATGGCGAAGGACGTGGAAATCCTGCCCGTGTCGCCCTTCTACCGGCTGAACTGGCCGGACGGGACCAATTTCGATTACACC